>CBFGNY010000022.1:0-36844 GCA_965650235.1 uncultured Flavobacterium sp.
AAGATGAGATAATCATTGATGTGTCAAACGCCAAAAAACCTATGGAAACCAAAAAGGTTGGCGATTATGTTGATTACGAAGAAATAGATTAAGTTTGTGTCCTAAATAAATAGGGATTCATCATTTAACCTAAACAAACCAAAATTGAAAATAGTAAATAAGTTCTATCCGCACGCCCTCGCTATTTTGGGTTTTATTTTAGTTTCCCTAATTTATTTTTACCCGGTTTTACAGGGAAAACAAATTTTCCAATCCGATATTGCACAGTATACCGGAATGGCAAAAGAACAAAATGACTTTAGGGCAGCTGAAAATAAAGAACCATACTGGACAAACTCTGCTTTCGGCGGAATGCCAACTTATCAGTTAGGAGCTAATTATCCAAATGATTATGTAGGCAAATTAGATGATGTTTTACGTTTTTTACCACGTCCTGCTGATTATCTATTTCTATATTTTTTAGGATTTTATGGCTTGTTATTAGTTTTAAAAACAGATCCTCTTAAAGCATTTATCGGTGCTATTGCCTTTGGTTTTTCTACTTATTTAATTATTATTCTTGGAGTTGGTCATAATGCCAAGGCACATGCTATTGCGTATATGCCACTTGTAATTGCCGGTTTTATATTGGTTTTTCAAAAAAAATACATTTGGGGAGGGCTGCTCACCATGTTTGCGGTTGCGTTGGAAATTAATGCAAACCACTTTCAAATGACTTATTATTTATTGATATTCCTGCTGATTCTTTCAGGATATTTTACTTTCCAATTCATTAAAGAAAAAGAATATAAAGGACTTTTTACGTCTGTTGGTGTTTTGGCCGTTGCAGGAATTTTTGCAATTGGTGCCAATGCTACTAATTTATTAGCAACAAGCGAATATGCGAAGTTTAGTACACGTAGTAACAGCGAATTGACTTTTAATCCTGACGGATCTAAAAAGACCAACGAAAATGCATTAAGCCGTGAATACATTACCGAATACAGTTACGGAATTGCAGAAAGTTTTAATCTGATTGCACCGAGAATATTTGGTGGTTCAAATCATGAAAATGTGGGTACGGATAGCCGTATGTATTCATTTATGGTTGAACAGGGAGTTCCTTCAGGCCAGGCACAGGATTTTGTATCTGGAATGCCTACTTATTGGGGTGATCAGCCTATAGTTGCTGCTCCGGCTTATATTGGAGTGGTAGTTTTCTTTTTAGGGGTTTTAGCATTGTTTATTGATGACAGAAAAATAAAATATGTGTTTTTAGGCGGAGCATTATTTTCATTAGTGCTTTCATGGGGAAAAAATTTCTCATTATTGACTGACTTTTTTATTGATTATGTTCCGATGTATGATAAGTTTAGGGCAGTTTCTTCGATTCAGGTTATTTTAGAATTGTGTTTCCCAGTTTTGGCAATTATGGGATTACAATCTTTTTTTAAGTCAAAAGATGAACCAAAATTGCAACAGAAAGCCTTAATACAAACAGGGATTTTCGGTTTGGGAATCATTGTTATTTTAGTAGTTGCTAAAGGATTTTTTCATTTTACAGGAAGCAATGATAACTATTACTTAGAAAGTTATGGTCCGGGATTTGTTGATGCTTTGAAAGAAGACAGAATGACCTTGTACTCTGCTGACTTATTACGTTCAGGGTTTTTTATAGTATTGACTTTTGGGATTTTATGGCTATTTATCAAAAATAAATTAGCTCAGAATACCACTTTAATCATCGTTGGGCTTCTAATGATTTTTGATTTGTTTTTTGTAGATAAAAAATATGTATCATCAAAAGATTTTGTGAGTCCGGTTGAAATTGCGGCTCCATTTCAGGAAACGCCGTCTGATGCTCAGATCTTAAAAGATACGACTCATTACAGGGTTTTTGAAGTAAATGGAAACATGTCAAGCGCACGTGCCTCATATTTTCATAATTCATTGGGGGGATATCATGCTGCCAAGCCAAGAAGGATTCAGCAGTTGTTCGATTATCAGATTGCTAAAAACAATATGGAAGTTTTGGATATGCTGAATGTAAAATACATCATCCAGACGGATAAGGAAGGAAAAGAATTCCCAACAATTAATCCAGATGCTAATGGCAATGCCTGGTTTGTACGCAGTGTAAAATTGGTAAACAAACCTGATGATGTAATGAAAACCTTAAATTATATCGATACTAAAACAGCAGCGGTTTTTAATGTTCATGATTATGAAGGCAAATTTAGAAGTGCACGACTAAAGAAGCGATGGGACACTACAGGAACAATTAAAGTTGTCGAATACAAACCAAACTATATCAAATATCAGTCAGATAACGGGAAAGATGGTTTGGCTGTTTTCTCTGAAATGTATTATAAAAATGGATGGAATGCATATGTTGACGGCCAGTTAACAGATCATTTTCCTGTCAATTATGTTTTAAGAGCTATGGAGGTTCCGGGCGGAAAACATACTATAGAATTTAAATTTGAGCCTCAGGTTGTTAAAACTGGAGGCACGATAGCACTCGTAAGTTCTATTGGAATGTTACTGCTTTTGATTGGAGGAATTTATTTTGAAAGAAAGTCTAGTATTCAGTCTTAATAATCAGTCTCAGATTTTAATAATGTTTGTGAAAATTATTAAAGTTTCCTATACCTTACAGATGGCAAATAGAAATTACATTTAAAACAAATAAAATTTTTAATAACTTCTAATTTACATCTTAAATAATAAACCAAATTTTCATTGGAACATAAAAAACTCTTAATCATTACTTATTATTTTCCGCCAGCCGGAGGGCCGGGTGTACAACGATGGTTGAAATTTGTAAAATATCTGCCTGAATTTGGTATTCAGCCTATTGTTTATGTTCCTGAAAACCCCACTTATCCAATAATTGACGAAGGTTTGGTTAATGAAATATCTGAAAATGTAATTGTTCTTAAAAATAAAATCTGGGAGCCCTATCAACTGGCTTCTGTCTTTTCAAAAAACAAAACAAAAAAAATAAGTTCCGGGATTCTTCCACATCAAAAAAAACAAAGTTTTTTAGATAAAATTTTTCTTTGGGTCAGAGGGAATCTTTTTATTCCGGATGCACGTGTTTTTTGGGTAAAACCTTCTGTATATTATTTAGAAAAATATATTAAGGAAAACAATATTGATACCATTGTTACGTCTGGACCTCCTCACAGTTTACATTTAATTGGCTTGGAATTACAAGAAAGACTGAAAGTAAAATGGTTTGCTGATTTCCGTGATCCGTGGACAACAATTGGATATCACAAAGCATTGCGTTTGTCCTCTTACGCTGCAAATAAACATAAAAAATTAGAACATAAAGTTCTAAATAGTGCTGATACTATTATTGTAACGAGCAAAACTACCAAAACAGAATTTCAGGCCATCACTAATAGACCTATTTCGGTTATTACAAATGGTTATGACACTGAGAATGTAGAGAAGCAGACCTTAGATGCTAGATTTACCCTGGCTCATATTGGCTCATTTTTATCTGATAGAAATCCAAAATTTTTATGGGAATGTCTTGTTGAGTTGCTTCAGGAAATTCCTGATTTCAAATCGCATTTAGAAATCAAATTAATTGGTGCCGTAAGCCAAGAAGTACTTGGTTCTATTCAGGAGTTTAATTTGAATCCCTATATGAACCTTCTTGGGTATGTGTCGCATCGTGAAGCAATTGCCCATCAAAAAAAATCGCAGGTTTTACTTTTAATCGAAATCAATTCTGAAGACACCAAAAGTATTATTCCGGGTAAATTGTTTGAATACATGGTATCAAACCGCCCAATTATTGCTATTGGTCCTCAGGGTTCTGATTTTGCCGACATTATTAAGGAAACGAACACAGGAGTATTTTTTAATTATTCTGAAAAAGCGAAGCTAAAAAGTGTAATTTTGGACTTTTATAATCAATTTTTGGAAGGAAAATTGCAAGCTACTGGAGTTGGTTTACAACAATATTCGAGAAAGAACCTTACCAAACAATTGGCACAATTGATTAAGGAATCATAAGTGCAGGAATCAAAAATTTAAATTCAGAAATCCAAAAATGGGTATTGTTCTAAATCAGTCTTTCAAAAATACTATTATTACTTATATAGGTTTCGGTATTGGAGCCATTAACACACTATATTTATATCCGGTTTTTTTAGGTGCAACTTATTATGCATTAACAAATTACATATTGTCTGCAGCAAATGTTATCATGCCTTTATTTGCTATCGGAATGCAAAACACATTAGTCAAATTTTATTCTCAATACAGGACCGAAGAGGAAAGAGAGCAGTTTTTGTCGTTTACGGCTTTGTTTCCCTTACTAATGTGTATCCCTTTGGGAATTATTGGGCTCTTTTTCTTCGATGATATTTCTGCCTTTGTATCAAAGAAAAATCCGGTTGTAAAAGAATTTATGCTTTTAATTCCGTTTATCGGAATATGTATGGCTTATTTTGAGATTTTTTATGCATGGGCAAGAGTGCATATGCATTCAGTCTTTGGAAATTTCATTAAGGAAGTGGCTTTAAGACTTTTCTCTTCTGTTGCATTGATAGGCTTGTATCTGGGATGGATTACTTTAATCGAGTTTGTTTACGTAACAGCATGCATTTATTTTATTGCGTTTTTAGTCACTATGTTTTACGCTTTTTATATCAAAAGGCCTAATTTTCAAATTACGATTCCTGAAAATGTAAAGAGTGTAATGGAATATACTTTTTATATCATTCTTTCCGGAAGTGTTGCTAATTTGCTTTTAGATGGCGATAAAATAATGCTGAACCAGTATATGGAAATTGAAAACATTGCCTATTATTCTGTGGCTACTTATATTGCTTTGGTTATCTCTGTTCCAAGTAGAGCCATGCATCAGATTGTGTATCCAATTACAGCCAGGCTAATGCATGAAAATAAACATGACGAATTAAATGACTTATATAAAAAAACCTCTATAAATCTACAAATTGTAGGAGGTTTTGTAATGTTGTGCATTTTCGTAAATATTAATCAGCTATACGAAATAGTGCCTCAAGAATATAGAGGAGGAGTTCCGGTTGTTTTTATGATTGGCTTATCAAAATATTTTGATTTGATTTTAGGGAATAATAATGCTATCATTTTTAATACAAAATATTACAAAACGGTATTATTTCTTGGTTTAGGCTTAGTGGTACTGACGTTTATTCTAAATGTTATCTTCATACCTCTTTACGGTATCATGGGATCAGCATTTGCTACCCTGTTGTCTATTACCTTTTATAGTTTAGCCAAATTGCTTTTTGTTGTCAAAAAACTCCATTTGTATCCTTTTACAAAACAAAATTTATATTCATTGGCAGTTACAACAGTTTTATTTCTTGTGTTTTATTTTTGGGAGTTCCCTCTTTACCCTTTAATTGGAATTACCCTAAAATCCATTTTGGTAACGATTTTATATTTATATCTGAATTATAAATTCAATATTTCGCCGGATATTAATAAGGTTATGGATGGTCTTCTAAGAAAAGTTGGAATTAAAATTTAATGCAAACTTATTGAAAAACAAACATTAATTGAAGTCTTGCTCCTTTTGTTGCAGATAAGTATATGTGATTTCTATGTTTAGCATCATATAAATATTTAAACAACAGAACCCAACAACAGTGCATTTATTCATACCTCTACCAAATTATCCAGGATTCTTTTAATGGGCAGGAATCGAATCATGTCTTCCAATTATAAAGTTTCCGTCGCGAAAACAGAACGATAATTCAGAAAAAACTATTAGGTAAAGAAAACAAATCGTGAAGCTTGCCTGGTAATAAATGATATTATACATTGAATGTATAATATTTACTACTAAAATTAACAGTTGTTTATTTTGTATTTTATCATATAAAAACTAACTTTATGTTCGCAAATTAATAACAAATCTTCTTTTGTATTGAAAGATTACTTGTAAATCACTAAAAGTGGGTATTGTTATAGGCATTGAGTTTGTATACTTTTGTAAAAAATTAATGTTTAAAAAAAAATTAAGCGAAGATTTTTAAATTAATAATTATGAAAAACAATCAATTCAACCCGGAAGAAAGCCTGCAAGTATTCTCTAATATGATTTCAAAAAAGGTTCATAATGGATTTGTACTTGAAGAACGTAATGACAAAATGCTTTTTGCGGTACTTTCAAAAGGAGGGAAAGCTGTAGATCATGGATTCAATTTTATAATTTTTTGTTTAACATTAGGATTATGGTCAGTTGCCTGGTTGTATCTTACATTGGAGGCATCAAAACAAAAAAAGATTTTGGTTGCTATAGATGAAGACGGTGTTCCTTTTGAAGAAAGATGTTTAGTTGCTTAGCAATTTAAATCACAAATTAAAAATTCCAAATCCCAATAGATAATCACTATTGGGATTTGGAATTTTTAATTTGAAGTGTTTCCTAATTTATAGTTTGTCTTTCAGATAAATTCCTGTAACAGATTCTTTTACTTTTACAATATCTTCAGGTGTTCCGGTAGCTAATAAATAGCCGCCATTTTCTCCTCCTTCAGGACCTAAATCAATAATCCAGTCGGCGCATTTTATAAGATCAAGATTGTGTTCAATTACAATGATCGAATGTCCTTTTTCGATTAAGGCATCAAACGAAGCCAGTAATTTTTTGATATCATGAAAATGCAAACCTGTTGTTGGTTCATCAAAAACAAATAAAGCTTTGTCTTTTGTAGCTCCTTTTACTAAAAAAGAAGCCAGTTTAATACGTTGAGCCTCTCCGCCGGAAAGGGTAGAAGAAGACTGTCCCAATTGTACATATCCTAAACCAACATCCTGAAGTGGCTGCAGTTTCTGAGTAATTTTGGTTTGCTTGTTTTTTTCGAAAAAAGCAATGGCATCATCAATAGTCATCGTTAGAATATCGTTGATGTTTTTTTCATCGAAATTAACTTCCAGAATCTCTTTTTTGAAACGTTTACCTCCGCAAGTTTCACATGGTAAAGAAACATCGGCCATGAATACCATTTCGACGTTTATAGAGCCTTCTCCTTTACAGGTTTCGCATCGGCCTCCATCAACATTAAAAGAGAAATGTTTTGCCTGATATCCTCTTATTTTAGATAATTTTTCTTTGGCGTACAAATCACGAATATCGTCATAAGCTTTTATGTAAGTTACGGGATTGGACCTCGAGCTTCGCCCAATCGGATTTTGATCAACATATTCAATATGTTTTATTTGCGAAAATGAACCGTTTATTTCTGTAAACTGACCCGCTTTTTCGGAAGCATTTTCCAGTTTTTTTTGCATTGCCGGAAATAATATCTTTTTTATCAATGTACTTTTTCCACTTCCTGAAACTCCGGTAATCACCGTTAAAACATCCAGAGGAAAAGTAACATTAATATTCTTTAAATTATTTTCTCTCGCACCAATGATGTCTATATGGTTTTTGAATTTTCGTCTTTTCTTCGGAACTGAAATTTCTAAATCTCCATTTAAATATTTAGCTGTAAGGGATTCTGATTTTAGGATCTCATCATAAGTTCCCTGAGCTACCAAATTTCCTCCAAAAGTTCCTGCTTCAGGACCAATATCGATAATCATATCAGCAGCTTTCATAATGTCTTCGTCGTGTTCAACAACGATTACGGTATTCCCTAAATCACGAAGCGAGAGCAAAACTTTTATCAATCGTTCAGAATCTTTTGGGTGCAAGCCAATACTGGGCTCATCGAGAATATACATTGAACCTACCAAACTGCTCCCAAGAGAAGTGGCAAGATTTATACGTTGTGATTCACCACCTGAAAGAGTAGCGGAGTTTCTGTTTAAGGTTAAATAATCCAATCCCACTTCTGTCAAAAATGACAGACGGTTATTGATTTCAACCATCAAGCGTTTGGCAATTTGCTGTTCGTAAAGATTTAATTCAAGATTTTTGAAAAAAGTAACCAAATGCTTAATTGGTAAATCAACTAAATCAGAAACCGTTTTGCCTCCAATTTTTACATAAGAAGCTTCTTCGCGCAAACGTTTTCCGCGACAAGCGTGACATTTCGTTTTTCCGCGGTAACGGGACAACATGACACGATTCTGGATTTTGTAATTTTTCTCTTCAAGCTCTTTAAAGAAACTATTTAACCCCTGAAAATACTGATTTCCTTTCCAGATTAAGTCTTTTTGGTCTTCTGTAAGTTCAAAATAAGGTTTATGAACCGGGAAGTCAAATTTATATGCATGCTTTACAAATTCATCTTTGTACCAGCTCATGCTTTCGCCTCTCCATGGATAAATAGCACTTTCGAAAACAGATAATGAAGTATTTGGCACAACCAAATCTGCATCAATACCAATAATGTTCCCGTAACCTTCGCAAACGGGACAAGCACCATAAGGATTATTGAAACTGAATAAATGCACATTTGGTTCAAGGAACGTAATGCCGTCCAATTCAAAATTATTGGAATAAGTAAATTTTTTATCTGAACCTAATTCCTGAAGATAACAAATTCCTTTTCCTTCAAAAAAAGCAGTTTGTACGGCATCAGCAAGACGATTATAAAATTCTTCTTCCTCTTTAACGACAATTCTGTCAATAACCAATAAAATGTCCTTATTGTCTAATTTATGAATATCCGTAGGCGTAAATTCATCTAGACGAACCATTTTGTTATCTACTAAGATACGCGCAAATCCTTGCTGTAGGAGCACTTTTAGCTTGTCTTCGAGCTGGCGTCCTTCTTCAAGATGAATAGGTGAGAGTAATAACCATTTACTGTCTATTGCAAAACTTTTTACGTCAGAAACAACATCAGTTACCGTATTTTTTTTGACTTCCCTGCCTGAAATAGGCGAGTAAGTACGTCCAATCCTCGCAAATAAAAGTTTGATATAATCGTAAATTTCTGTAGAAGTTCCAACTGTAGAACGGGCGTTTGTGGTGTTTACCTTTTGCTCTATGGCAATTGCCGGAGCAATGCCTTTAATATATTCTACTTTTGGTTTGTCTAATCGGCCTAAAAACTGTCGTGCGTAGGAGGATAAACTCTCGACATAACGGCGTTGTCCTTCGGCATACAAGGTATCAAATGCCAGACTTGATTTTCCTGATCCTGAAAGCCCTGTGATGACCACAAGTTTATTTCGCGGAATAGCAACATCTACATTTTTTAAATTATGTACCTGCGCACCTTTAATGATAATATTTTGTTTAGGATCGAGTGTAGATAGATCAATTTGCATAAAAAAAGTCAATTTATACAAAAGTAATCAATTTTGAATTGAGTTTTGTTAATGGCATTGTTCCAAATTTTAACAGATTCACTAAGAATCAAGAGGCTTTTATTATTGCTGTATTTTGTATTAAAAATTTGCTGGTTTGATTTAAAATATCCTATTTTAGAACTGTTTTTTTGAAATAAATTAATACCACAGCCAATTTTGAAAACTAAACTTTCTACACTTTGTTTTTTTATGGGGTTTATCCTGTTTTCTCAGGAATTACCTCCAATCATAAAATATTCTTCGAATTTATATGGAGCCGGAAATCAAAGCTGGATGATTTCGCAGGATGATAAAAATGTAATGTATTTTGCTAATAACGAAGGACTTTTAGAATATAATGGTACGGACTGGGAATTGTATCCAACTCCAAACGAAACTATAATGCGATCTGTAAAAGTAATTGACAATACCATTTATACAGGTTGTTACATGAATTTTGGTTACTGGACCAGACAATCAAACGGAAAACTAAAATATACTTCATTAAGCAATACCATTAAAAATAAAATTCTGGATGATGAGCAATTTTGGAATATATTAAATTACGATCACTGGATTTTATTTCAGTCCCTGAACCGAATTTATATTTATGATACCAAAACACAAAAAATCAAAATCATTTCTCCTGAAAACGGTGTCATAAAATCTTTCAGTACTAAAAACTCAATTTATTATCAAACCATAAATGAAGGGCTCTTTGAAATAGAAGGAGGAAAAGGAAAACTGATTTCAGATAACCCTATTCTAAAAAAATATACAATTGTCAATGTTTTTGCGATTAATGAAGGTTTATTGATTCAGACACAATTAAATGGATTTTATAAGCTCATCGGAACAGCTTTAATACCTTTTACAACCGAAGTTGATGCACAGATAAAATCGGGTTTTGTGTACAGCAGTCAAAAACTTCACGACGGAAGTTATGCATTAGGAACGGTTTCTAACGGAGTTTTTATTTTGTCTAATACAGGAAAACTAAATTATCATATTTCCCAAAACAAAGGATTGAGCAACAATACTGTTTTGTCATTGTTTGAAGATAAGGATCAGAATGTTTGGGTAGGACTTGATAACGGAATTAACTGTATTAACCTGCAATCGCCCGTACACAGTTTTACCGATGATACAGGAGTTTTAGGAACTGTCTACGCTTCAATTGCCTACAAAGAAATGCTGTATATAGGAACTAATCAGGGGTTGTTTTGTAAAAGATATCAAAGTACAGATAATTTTCAATTTATAAATGGTACAAAAGGGCAGGTTTGGTCTTTGTTTGCATATGATAATACACTTTTCTGCGGGCATGATTCAGGGACTTTTATTGTAGAAAATACATCGGCCAAAAATATTTTTAAAAATTCAGGAACGTGGAAATTTGAGGCTGTACCAAATAATAAAAACATATTGTTTCAGGGAAATTATTACGGAATTTCGGTTTTAGAGAAAAACAATAATCAATGGCGATTTAAAAATAAAATTGAAGGGTTTAATTATTCGTCCCGTTACTTCGAAATTACTTCCAATCTGGAAGTTTATGTAAGCCATGAGTACAAAGGAATTTTTAGATTTAAATTGGATGGTTCTTTTTCAAAAGCTAAAAATGTTTATGCCTATTCTTCTCCTGCAAAAGGAAAAAATGCAAGTCTGACAAAATTTAATGGCGCAATTTATTATGCTTACAAAGGCGGGATTTTTAAATTAAATTCGGCTACAAAACAATTTGATAAGGATAAATTGCTAAGTTCTATTTTTGAAAAGGATGAATATACTTCGGGTAAATTAATTGTTGACCAATCGAATAAAATATGGTTGTTTTCTAAAAATTACATTCATTATTTTTCTGCAAGCAAATTAAGCACTCAATTAAAACAAAATGTAATTCCGATTCCGTCATCTTTAACGAATTCGATGCTGGGTTTTGAAAATATTACACAAATTTCAAAGTCAACATACTTAATTGGAACAACTGATGGTTATTATACACTTAATATTGATGATTTAAGTTTTAAAAACTATACAGTCACAATCTCTGAGATTTCAATCAATAAGCAAAATGAAACTTTAAAAAATGTTGTTTTAAATGAGGAAGGGAATTTTAAATCAGATGAAAATAACATCACTTTAAGCTATACTGTTCCGGAATACAACAAATATATCAATTCTGAATATCAGTACTTGTTGGAAGGTTTTCAGAATGAATGGAGCGAATGGAACACAAAATCTTCGGTAAATTTTAAAAACTTATCTCCTGGGAAATATACTTTTAAAGTTCGTGCAAAATATGCCAATACACTTTTACAAAATACGGCTACCTATACTTTTGTAGTTTTAAAACCTTGGTATTTGACTAATCTGGCATGTTTTATTTATTTGTTATTATTTGTTGTAATTGGATATTTCGTTAATAAAGCCTATCTCAATTTTTATCAAAAACAGAAAGAAAAATTAATTGAAGAAAACAATCTTTTATTAGAGATTAAGGAGCTTGAAAACGAGCAGCAATTTATGAAACTCAGAAATGAGCAATTGTCTCAGGATGTTGATAATAAAAACAGGGAACTGGCAGTTTCGACAATGAGTTTAAATAGTAAAAATGAACTTTTAGCTTTTATTAAGGAAGATTTGAAGAAAAATACCCAGGATGATAATAAAAACATCAAGTCAGTAATTAGAACGATTAATGATAATATTACAGAAGAAGATTCCTGGAAAATTTTTAAAGAAGCTTTTGACAATGCTGATAAAGACTTTTTAAAAAGAATAAAAACCATTCATCCATTACTTACTCCAAATGATTTACGCCTCTGTGCCTATTTGCGATTAAACCTTTCTTCAAAAGAAATCGCTCCCTTATTTAATATTTCTGTACGAAGTGTTGAAATAAAAAGATACCGTTTAAGAAAAAAAATGGATTTACAGCATCAAATTGGCTTAGTAGAATACATTCTCGCTGTATAATAAGTCAGAAATCCCTTCAAGAGACCTATACATCACCTCAACATTAACCTTTTATTGTGATTTTTACACTTAATTGTTAAGAATATTTAACATTCTTATATTATGATGGATAGCGATTTATTTTGAGATATATTTATTTTTTAGTACTTTTTTTTGCGATGTATGTTTTTTGTTGTGGTGAATTTTATCTTTTTCTGAAAGTGATACAATACATTTATCATTCAATAAAAAACTAACTAAATATGAAACCAAAATTATTATTAATGGTATTGTTACTGTTTACCTCTTTTGCGTTTTCGCAGACTTTTGACGTAAATGGGACAGTGCTGGATGCATCAGGTTTATCATTACCAGGTGTAAATGTAAAAGTTAAGACTTCGTCGCAAAGTACCACAACAGACTTTGACGGATCTTTTAAATTATCAGGTCTTACAAAAGGAACCGTAATCGTTTTAAGCTACATCGGTTTTCGAACTCAGGAAGTTGCTGTCTCGGGAACGAAAATTACTGTAAAAATGGCTGACGATGCCAAATCATTAGATGAAGTGGTCGTAATTGGTTATGGTAGCCAGAAAAAGAGAGAGGTTACTGGAGCAGTATCTGTTGTAGACAGTAAAACTATTGAAGCCTTAAAGCCTGTAAAAGTAGAACAAGCTTTGCAGGGAACTGTTTCAGGTGTAAATGTAACCAGCCAGTCAGGAGCCCCTGGTGCCGGATTAGACATTCGCATACGTGGTATTGCAACTAATGGGGAAAACAGACCAACAGCTATTATTGATGGTTATGTTGGGGATTTGAGTTTGCTTAATCCTAATGATATCGAAACTATTACGGTTTTAAAAGACGCACAAGCTGCTATTTATGGAACTATCGGAGCAAATGGAGTTATTTTGATTACCACTAAAATGGGGAAAAGAAATTCAAAAGCAAAACTTTCATATAACACGTATACAGGTTTTCAGGAAACCTCAAGAAAACTGCCAACTTTAAATGCCACAGAATATGCTCTTTTGTTAAATGAAAGCTATGCTAATGCAGGACAGGGAGTTAAATATCCTAATGCGACTGGTTTCGGAAAAGGAACTGATTGGCAGGATGAAGTTTTTGGAAAAGGTGTTCCAATTATTAATCATGATTTATCCATTTCAGGAGGTTCAGAAAAAATTACTTATGCAGTAAGTGGTTCACATCTGGATCAGGAAGGTATTGTTGGGGGAAATAAATCAGGTTTTTTAAGAAACACAGCGAGAGTAGCTGTAGGGGCTGATGTAACAGATAGATTAAAGTTTAAGACCAATGTAATTTATACTTACTTCACAAGAAAAACATTGAATGAAAATGGACTAGGATCTGTTCTTTTTAATGCATTAAATATTCCGGCTACAATTAGTCCTTATGATGCAGACGGAAACTTTACTGTAATACCACGAGATGGTTTAGGAAATGAGATTATCAACCCATTAGCACAAATTGCTAATACTTATAATCAATATAACTATAAAAAAATCAACGGAAATTTCGGCTTGGATTATAAAATTTTCAAAGGTTTTGTACTGTCCGGGAACATTGGTTTTAATACATCAAACAGTGAGTCAAAAACCTTTGCAAAACAAGTAAGTTATGGAGATAAAGTATTTGACATAAAGCAAAGCTCTGTAACACAGGGAGCTGTAAATGACAATGATTACTCATTTGACCTTTATGGTACTTATACAAAAAAAATAGGCGAAGATCACAATCTAGTGGGAACATTAGGAACTACAGTTTTTAAAACCTGGGGTAACGGACTCTCTGCGACAGGTTATGATGTACCCTATAATTCCTGGGAGTTTGCAGACCTTAGTTTAATAACAACAATTCCAAAAGTTTTGACTAACGGCTCTTACAATTATGATCAGAGAAGATTGTCTTACTTTGGAAGATTCCAATATGACTATAAAGGTAAGTATTTATTGTCTGCCATGATAAGACGTGATGCTTCTACAAAATTTGGCCCTGATAATAAAATAGCATATTTTCCTTCTTTTACAGGAGGATGGGTTGTTTCTGACGAAAATTTCTTTGGAGAACCAAAAATCATTAATTTCTTGAAATTAAGGGCCAGTTATGGTACTTTAGGAAATGATCAGATTGGAGATTATCGTTATTTGAGCCAACTTTCAGGGGAGGCAACTTATGTTTTTGATGATGAATTGGTTAGTGGCAGATCTGAAGGTGTTTTAGCAAACCCTAATGTAAAATGGGAAGAAGCTAAGAAATTTGATGTTGGTGTTGATATGAATTTATTAGATAACAAAATTTCGGTTGTTGCAGATTATTTTATAGATACCAGAAAAGATTTATTAATTCCGGGTATTGCAGTTACTGGTATTGGAGGGATAGGAGCTCCGGGTGCAGGTGCTCCAACAATAAATGCCGGTACTGTTCGAAATTCAGGTTTTGAATTTGCTATAGACTACAAAGAGAAATTTTCTGATGCTTTTTCAATGAGTGTTGCCTATAATGTAACTTTCCTTAAAAATGAAGTACTTGAAGTAAACAACGAAACTCATTATATAGAAAGAGGTGCTTTTTCTGTAGGGCAGCAGGCACCAACAAGAATGGAAGAAGGAAAACCTATCGGATATTTTTACGGATATAAAACAGATGGTATTTTTCAAAACCAGGCTGAAGTTGATGCACATCCTTCGCAACAGGCTTTAGGGGCAGATGCAGTTCCCGGAGATTTGAGATTTGTAGATACTAATGGAGATGGTGTTGTAAACAGCAATGACAGAACCAATATTGGAGATCAGATTCCTACTGCTACTATGGGTTTCAATTTACAATTAAATTATAAAAATGTAGATTTTGCAGTTTACACTTATGCATCTTTGGGTAATGACTTAATTAGAAATTATGAGAGAAATCTTTCTGATGTCAATCGTTTAGATTACGTTTTAGACAGATGGACAGGTGAAGGAACTTCTAATTCTACACCTAGGGTAACGACAGGAGCTACAGCAAATAGCGTTTTTTCTGATTATTACGTAGACGATGCTTCTTATTGGAGAATTCAAAACGTACAAGTTGGTTATACATTAGACCCTAAAGTGGTACAAAAAGCAGGAATTACGAAGCTTAGATTATATGTAGGAGCTAATAATCTTTACACTTTTACAAAATATAAAGGTTTTGATCCTGGAGCATCTACTGGAGATCCAATCGCTGGAGGAATTGATTACGGGTTTTATCCAATACCGAGAACCTATCTTTTAGGATTAAATCTTAACTTTTAATTGTTATTAAAATGAAAAAATATACTCACATATTCCTTTTAACAGGAATGCTGTTTTCAACCGTTTTTACTTCTTGTTCAGATGATTTTGTAGAAACTACACCACCATATTCTATCGATTCTGAAAATTATTTTAATTCAAAAGGAGATTATGACCAGGCATTAGTGGCTGCTTATGATGTGCTTCAATCTACATATGTAAATGTTTTATTGGGAGAAATCGCTTCAGATAACACTCTGGCAGGAGGAGAAAGCCCTACCGATGTAGTTGGTTTTCAGCAAGTAGATGATATGATACACACACCTGTTAATAGTAATTTGTATGATATCTGGAATTGGATGTTTGCAGGAGTGCAAAGAACCAATTATATTCTTGAATTTAAGGATAAAACTGATTTTGAAGGAAAAGCACAACTCCTTGCAGAAACCCGCTTTCTTAGGGCATACTACCAATTTGAATTGGTAAAATGGTTTGGTGGTATTCCTATGAAGGGAGATGCGAGGTTTAAACTTGGTGATGAAACTAAAATTCCTCGTTCATCTGTTGCAGAAGTTTATGCTTCTATAGAATCAGATTTAATTTTCGCTGTTGAAAATTTATCTCCAATAGCATCTCAAAAAGGGAGGATTACTAAGGGTGCTGCACAGGCATTATTAGGAAAAGCTTATTTGTATCAAAATAAATTTTCGCAGGCAGCCACGACATTGGAAGGGTTGATAAATAGTTCTCCGTATTCTTTAGTAACAGATTACAATATGTTATTCGAAATGGAAGGCGAAAATGGAACTGAATCTATTTTTGAAGTCCAGTATACTGATGTTGAAGGGGCAGGATTTGGATGTTTGCAATGTAGTGAAGGAAACGTAGCCGTAGGTTTCAGCGGTATACGTGGTTATGAGGGACCATTGTTTTCGTCTGGTTTTAGTTTTAATATTCCAACTCAGGAAAGTGCAGATGCTTTTGAGGTAGGTGATAAGAGAAAAGATGTTGCTATATTGGATATTGAGGCCTGGGCAGCAGCGAATGCAGGAGTTAAATTCGCAAAAGGAAATGAAGATACAGGATTTTTTAATCGAAAATATTTACCAAGAAAGAGAAGTGCAACTTCTGCCGGAGATTTAAACTTGACCAATCCAAACAATTACAGAGCAATTCGTTACGCAGATGTTCTTTTAATGGCTGCAGAAGCTTACAATCGTGGCGGAATTGATGATGGCAAAGCAAGAGGTTATCTAAATCAGGTTAGAAGACGTGCTTCTGGTGATACCAATCATGATATATCAGCATCAGGGCCTGCATTGACTGATTTTATTTTAGAAGAAAGAAGGCTGGAACTTTTTGGCGAAGGACATCGTTTCTTTGATTTGGTAAGAACAGGAAAAGCGGTGGGAAAAATCCCTGGCTTTCAGGCAAATAAAAATGAATTATTTCCAATTCCAATTGAAGAAATTCAATTTGCAAACGGAAACTGGGAACAAAATCCAGGATACATTAAATAACATCAATTATGAAAAAAATACATTTTATTATAAGTTTTTTCGTTTTAGCGATTCTGCTGGGTTGCGCAAACGATAACAGCGATATTGATTTGGATGGCATAGCTGCGCCCGAAAACATATCGGCTTTGACCACGGTAACACAAGATAATTCAGGTAAAGTTACCTTTTTGCCTAAGGGAGAAGGAGTAACACAATATAAAATTGATTTTGGTGACGGAAGTGCTCAGTCGGATTATTTTTCTGCCGGGGCAAATGTATCCCATATTTATAAAGAGGGAGTTTACACAGCCAAAATTATAGCAATGGGATTAAATGGAGAAACTACCGAAGTGGATCAGCAAGTAGTAGTTTCTTTTAAGGCTCCTGAAAATTTAGTAGTTGTGGTAACAAATGACTTGTCAGTATCTAAAAAAGTAACAGTAACAGCAAGTGCTGATTATGCTTTGTTTTATGATGTCTATTTTGGAGAGGTGGGTAATTCTGATCCTATTTCGGCAAATGATGGCGAGTCTGTTTCGTATACGTATAAAGAAGCCGGCGCATATACAATACGTGTAGTTTCAAAAAGTGCAGCGGCTCAAACGACAGAATATACAACTGAAGTGACTGCAAAATTGGTTCTTAATCCAACAACGGGTGCTCCAACTCCTCCAAACAGACAGGCTGGAGATGTGATTTCTATATACAGTGCTAAATACACGGATATTGCAGGAACTGATTTTTATCCAAATTGGGGACAATCTACAACTTTGACAGAGTTTGATTTAGCAGGAGATAAAATACTGAATTATAATAACCTGAATTATCAGGGAATTGCATTGGCTAATGGTGTAACAATTGATGTTACCGGTATGGAGTATTTACATATGGATGTCTGGACTGCGGATTTATCAAAACTGGAAATCTCTTTAATTAAACCAGGACCAGTTGAAAGAGCTGTAACAAAAGATCTTACAGCAAATGGATGGACAAGTATCGATATTCCGATTTCGGCATTTATAAGCCAGGGACTAACAGTTGCTGATATTTTCCAATTGAAATTAGTTGGAACTCCGGCAGGAAAAAATATTTATATCGATAATATTTATTTCTATAAAGCAGCTGCAGAATCTATTAAATTACCACTTGATTTTGAATCGGCTTTGTTAACATATACTTGGGGTGGTTTTGGTAATATTGATGCCTCAGTTATTGCAAATCCAAATAAAACCGGAATCAACCTTTCTGATAAAGTGCTCAAATTAGATAAAAAATCAGGTGCAGAAACCTGGGGAGGAGCAAGTTTAAATCTTGAAAATACGCTTGATTACACTAAAGGAACGACCGTTAAAATAAATGTTTGGTCTCCTAAAGCAGGAGCTGATATATTATACAAAATGGAACTATCAACGTCTCCAAAAGACGGAAACGGTAACCCAACGGTAGCGATAGAGGTTCATGCGAATACGACAGTGGCAAATGCATGGCAGACACTAACATTTGATCTTACGACTGCACCGGGGTTTAGTACAAACATTAAATATGACAGAGTAATTTTATTCCCTGACTTTGGAGTAGCAGGATCAGGAGCAGTGTATTATTTTGACGATATAAAACAATCCAATTAAAAAAAGAAATCATGAGCAAAAAAATAATCATAAAGATCCTGTTCTTATTTACGATTCTCCTGATGACGGGTTGTCAGAAAGATGATTACGCCTTTGGAGATATAACCGCTCCAGCAAATATTCAGATAACAGCAGAGGTTGTTGGAAAAACAGCCGATAATCCTTACGGAGATGGATCAGGAATTGTTAAGCTTATAGCAACCGGAGATAATGTTATTTCATACAAATATGTATTTAGTGATGGAACTTCGCAGAATTCACCGAGTGGTCATTTTGATAAGCGATTTACTAAAACTGGTATAAATAAATATACCGTTATAGCTGTTGCTTACGGAAAAGGCGGCATAGCTACAAATACAACAATTGAAGTTGAGGTTTTAAGCAACTTTAGTGATGCGGAGGCAGTAGATTTTTTAACTGGCGGAACGTCTAAAAAATGGTATTGGTCAGCTTCAGAGCCAGGACATTTAGGAGTAGGTCAAAACGATGGCGATGCGACTAAAAATTACTATGCCAATTATTATCAGGCTGGTGTTTTTGAAAAAGCAGGATCTCCGGCCAGCAGTTGTTTATACGAAAATGAATTAACCTTTTCTCTTGATGGAGATCTGTTAAAATTTGAGCTGAATAATGGAGGTTCAACTTTTTTTAATGCTTCTTATGCAAGTGTTGCGGGAGGAAATTCACCTGATGATGCCTGTCTTGCCTACAATCCGGGAGGTATTAAAACAGTTTCATTAAGCCCTTCAGAATCCGTTGTGACCAAAAACCCTAATCATGCTACACAAACCAGAGGTACAATGCTAAACTTCTCCGATGGCGGTTTTATGGGCTATTATGTTGGTCAGAGTTCGTACGAGATTTTATCTATTACGGCTAACAGAATGGAGGTGAGAGTTGTTATGGGTAACAATCCTGCATTGGCCTGGTATCACACATTTACTACAACAAAACCTTCGCAGGTACCAGATACGAATGTAGATTATACTGATTTAGTATGGTCGGATGAATTTAATACAGATGGAGCTCCTGATCCTGCCAAGTGGGGATATAATTTAGGAACCGGAGATAATGGATGGGGAAATAATGAAAAACAGAGTTATACTAATTCTGCAACCAATGTAGTTGTTCAGGGAGGTAATCTTAAAATTACAGCTAAAAAAGAAGCTTCGGGAGGAGCAGCTTATTCATCAGCAAGATTAGTATCTGAAAATAAATTTGAATTTACGTACGGAAAAGTAGAAGTAAGGGCAAAACTTCCAACTGGAGCAGGAACCTGGCCTGCAATCTGGATGTTAGGTCAGAATTATGCAACCAATCCCTGGCCTGCCTGTGGTGAAATTGATATAATGGAACACATTGGAAATAATCAAAATGTTATCCATGGTACGCTTCATTATCCGGGACGTTTTGGGGGAAGTGCCGATACAGGCTCTAAAACAATTGCAAATGTTTCGACTGAGTTTCATGTCTATAAAGCAATTTGGAGTCCAACATCTATAAAAATTTATGTAGACGAAACGTTGATCCATTCTGTTATCAATGCTGCTTCATTACCATTTAATAGTGACTTTTTCTTAATTTTAAATGTTGCAATGGGAGGAAATCTGGGAGGAAATATTGATCCTTCTTTTACACAATCTTCTATGGAAGTTGATTATGTAAGGGTTTATCAATAAATTTATCAGTAAAATAAATCGGAAGGTCAGTTTTCGCTGGCCTTCTTAATTTAAAAAAAATAAAAAAATTTGGCATGAGAAAAGTAATATTGCTATTTATAATAAGTAGTTTTTGCATGGCTCAGGATGTAAAAAGAAAACTGATCTGGGAAGAAGATTTTAATAAAAAGAAACTGAATGAAGCTGTCTGGAATTTCGATCTCGGTGACGGATGCCCAAACCTTTGCGGTTGGGGGAATAATGAAAGACAGATTTATACTAAAACGAATCATGAAATAAAAGAAGGCAATTTGATTATTGAAGCCCGAAAAGAAGGAGAGAAGTATACATCAACAAAAATCACGACCAAAGGTAAAAAAGAGGTTTTGTATGGCCGAATTGAAACAAGAGCTAAACTGCCTGTTGGCCATGGATTATGGCCGGCTTTCTGGATGTTAGGTGCCAACATTGATGAGGTAAAATGGCCTAAAACAGGCGAAATTGATATTTTAGAGTATATTGGCCGGGATCCTCACATGGTTTATACAACTTTGCATACACAAGACAGCCACGGAAATACAATTAATACCAAAAGAACCGAATTTCCTAATATAGAAGAAGGATATCATGTATATGCCATTGAGTGGAATAAGGATAAAATTGATTTTTTTGTTGATACAATTTTGGTTTATACTTTTCAACCTGAAGTTAAAAATGAGGATACATGGCCTTTCAATAAGCCTTTTTATATCATTGTCAATTTAGCTGTAGGAGGAAATTTTGGAGGACCTAATGTTGATGACACTGTTTTTCCTCAAAAATATTATATTGACTATGTTCGGGTTTACGAATAATAAAATAATTACTACTAAAAAAAAGAGGTGCAAGTTGTTTATATCGAACAGTTTAGCTAATTGTGCTTCTTTTTTTTTGATTGTTAAAAAAATCGAATTAATTGACTTTTAGCATCACTTTGCAAAAAATATTTAATATTAATTCAAAAAATTTACAATTTCTTATCAATTATTATTGCAATACATTTGCTTTTTAAAATAAAAATTTGTTAAATTTGGACAAATTATTAACATAAACAAAAAAGACAAGCCTATACATTAACATTACTTTTTAGAAAATTATTCCAAAATTTTAAAACAAACTAAAAAGTAGTATTATGGCTGATCTGCATATTCCTGACGCTCTATTGGTTAAAAATTATGTTGAAGGCAATGAAAATGCTTTAGCAACATTAATAAAGAGGCATGAATCCAAAATATATGGGTTCATATATTCTAAGATTGCCGATAGAGATATTTCAAACGATATTTTTCAGGACACTTTTATTAAGGTTATTAAAACCTTAAAATCCAATTCATATAACGAAGAAGGTAAATTCCTGCCTTGGGTAATGCGTATTTCGCACAATTTAATTGTGGATCACTTTCGCAAAACCAAAAAAATGCCAATGTACAGAGAAACAGAAGAATTTTCGATCTTTTCGATTATGTCTGATGATTCTTTAACTGTTGAAGCTAAAATGATTGTGGATCAGGTTGAAATCGACCTTAAAAAGCTTATTCAGGAACTTCCTGAAGATCAAAAAGAAGTTTTGGTAATGAGAATGTATCAGGACATGAGTTTTAAGGAAATCTCTGAGTTGACAGGTGTAAGTATCAATACGGCATTGGGCAGAATGCGATATGCACTAATGAATCTGAGAAAAATTATAGACAAGCATCAAATTATTTTAACCAACTAATACTATTTTGAATATTAGCCCGTTATACTAGTATAAAACATTTACATAGTATGGCGAAAATTTACTCTAAAAGGACATTAGCTTCTAAAGATTTAAAACCAAAAAAAGAAGTCATTTCTTTTTTGTTAAGTTATTCACAAGCTTTAAAAGTTGTTAAAAACGATGATAAAAGTTTTGAAATCATAGCTAATTAAACAGCCCACTACTTTTGTCGGATGTTTATTTCGAAAGAAAAACCAATGGTCGTTTGGTTGAAAGCTCACTATTCGTATGCAAATACAAATAGTGAGTTTTTTTTTGCTTGTGCTTCTAAAAAATAATAAATTATAAGATTTACGTTACGATTTATTTGGTTATTTTGTTAAAATTTAGAGGTTTGTTAGTTTATTTAATATTTTTTTTTAGTTTAGATAAAAAAAGGTCTTTTATTCATTTAATTAATAAAAGCAAATAAAAATACTAATTTAAACCATTAAATACATAACTAACTAAACCTGATTATTATGAAAAAAAATTACACTACATCACTTTGTTTGTTTATTGCACAGCTTAATGTTTTTGAAAAGGATTGATGATTCAAATTAGTCTCAATTCTTAATAGTAGACAAAAGAAATTTTTGCTCTATATTTTTTCCAATTAGATTAACTAAGTTTTGGTTTATCTAATTGTGTCAGAATTATTATAAAACATTAAATCTATTTAATAATCAAACATAATTCAAATGAAAAAAAAACTTAAGATATTATCATTTCTTCTATTGGTAAATATCGGAGCATTCGCTCAAAAAGACGAAATTAAAGAAGCTCAGTCCTATTTTGATAAAGGAAAAGTTCAGGAAGCATTAGCAGTTTTAAAAAAGGTAGAATATTTAATTATCAATGCATCAGATGAAATAAAATCCGATTTCTTTTATCTTAAAGGGAATGTTTATAAAGATTTAGCTTCTAAAAATATTGATTCGGCAAATAATTTCACTTTGGCTGCTGGCGCTTATCAGGATGTACTTTTATATGAAAATGAATCTCAAAAATACAAATATGCTTTCAAGGCAAATTTAGCTTTAAAAGAGATGAAGTCTAAACTCGTAGACGGAGCCTATAAAGATTATAAAGAAGGCAAATACAAAGAAAGTGCAGATAAAAGTTATGAAGTTTATTTATTTGATAAAAAAGATACCTTAAACTTATATAATGCGGCGGCAGCTTCCTTAACAGGCAAAGATTTTAATTCTTCAATCAAATATTATGGAGAACTGAAAAAAATAAACTATTCAGGAAAAGGAGTTGTTTTTTATGCTACGAATATAAAAACAAAAACAGAAGATGCCTTCGCTTCTATGAGTGCCAGAGATGCCAACATTAAAGAAGGTCTTTATGAAAAACCAAGAAATGTATTTCCGCCTTCTAAAAAAGAAGAAATTTTGATCGCTTTAGCTTTTTCACACTTAGAACGAAATGATTATATCAATTCAGAAAAATATTATCAGGAAGCATTGCAGGTAAATCCTAATTGCGTAAACTGCTACATTAATCTTGTTTATATCAAAATGCAATTAAAGAAAGAACTAGTTGATAAAATGGATGTACTAGGGAATAGTCCAAAGGAAATGAAAGAGTATGATAAATTGAATGCCCAGAAAGAAGAAATCATAAAAAGTGCGATACCATTTCTTAAAAAAGCATTAGTTATAGAACCAAAAAATGAAGATGCTATAAAATCACTTTTAGGAATATACAGAGCATTAGATATGACAAAAGAGTATAATTCTCTAAAAGCAATTAGTAATTAATCACAATAAGTTTTATTAATTGTTCAAAAAGGCATAGGAGTTTAAATTTTAAACTTTAGTTTAATCAAGTTTTTTATTTCGAAAGAAAAACCAAATGGACGTTTTGGTTGAAAGCTCCCTATTCGTATGAAAATACGAATAGTGAGCTTTTTTATGCAATAATCTTATTATTTTTGATAAAAATGGATAATCAATCTTGAATTTTCGGTGTAATAAATAACAGGATTTACGGTTTAAATTTTTAATTAATTAAAGGAATTATACTTTAATTATGATTTTTATTGTTATGGTGTTAAAGTTTCGTGCTTTGTTAGTTTGCCTGATTTTTATCTTTAGTTTATTGAAAAAAAGCTTTTATTTTGTGCAAATCAATAAATCTAAATTTGTTGAATTGAAAATGATCAAAAGAAAAGAAAATAATAATAAGTAAATATTTTAAACCATCAATTAATAATCTATGAAGAAAAACTACAATAACTTATTTTGTTTTGTTTGCCTCTTTTAAATGTATTTTACATCAATTATCAATTTATTTAACAATCAAACTAAACAAAAAAATGAAAAATAATATTAAAATACTATCCTTTCTGTTGTTGATTAATGTTGGGGTATTTGCCCAAAAAGATCAAATAAAAGAAGCTCAGTCTTTTTACGATAAAGGAAAAGTTGAGGAGTCAATAACAGTTTTGAAAAAAATAGAATATCTTATTGTCAATGCACCGGATGTAACCAAATCTGATTTTTATTATTTAAAAGGAAATAACTACAAAGATTTAGCTACTAAGAATATAGATCCGAAAAATAATTTTACAATAGCTTCAGGTGCCTATCAGGATGTGCTTTTATATGAAAATGATTCACGTAATTACAAATATGCTTTTAAGGCAGATTTAGCTTTAAAAGATATTAAATCCAAACTTGTAAACGGAGCAATTAAAGATTTTAAAGAAGGCAAATATAAAGAAAGTGCTGATAAGAGTTACGAAGTGTACTTATTTGATAAAAAAGATACATTAAATTTATACAATGCTGCTGCAGCTTCGCTTACAGGTAAAGATTATGTTTCATCTATTAAATATTATGAGGAGCTTAAAAAAAAGAACTATACAGGAAAAGGGATTATTTTTTATGCAACCCATAAAAAGACAAAATTAGAAGATGCTTTCGTTTCTTTAGGTGCGCGTGATTTGGCGGTTAGTGAAGGTGTGTACGAGAAGCCAAGAAATTTCTCTCCTCCTTCCAAAAAAGAAGAAGTTTTGATTAATTTGGCTTTTTCATATTTAGAGAGAAATGATTTTGCTAATGCAGAAAAAAGCTATCTGGATGCTGTGCAGATAAATCCTAATTGTATGAACTGTTACATCAACCTTGTTTTTATCAAAATGGAATTAAAGAAAGCATTAATAGATCAGATGAATGCATTGGGAAATACTCCAAAAGAAGTAAAGCAATATGATCAGCTAAATGCCAAAAAAGATGAAATTGTAAGAAGTGCAATTCCATACCTTAAAAAAGCATTAATTATTGAGCCAAAAAATGAAGAAGCTACAAAATCGCTTTTAGGTATTTACAGAGCACTGGATATGACAAATGAATATAATGCTCTGAAAAACAGTAAATAATGTAGAGAAGAAGCTGCTAAACTTTCTTTTTGGCAGCTTCTTCTATTACTGATTTTTCACCAATAGTTCTGGTAATAATATCTTTCTCCAGACTCCAGCTCCTTGCAGGTGAATATTCACGGCCGTACCAAATAATCTGTAAATGCAGGTCATTCCATAATTCTCTCGGAAACAATCTTTTCGCGTCTTTCTCTGTCTGAACCACATTTTTACCGTTTGAAAGATTCCATCTGTACATCAGTCTATGTATATGAGTATCAACTGGAAAAGCAGGAACTCCAAATGCCTGCGACATTACAACACTTGCCGTTTTATGCCCAACAGCCGGCAAAGCTTCAAGAGCTTCAAAGCTCTGCGGAACTTCTCCGTTGTGTTTGTCAATCAAAATGTGTGACAGACCATGAATCCCTTTCGATTTCATTGGTGATAAACCGCAAGGCCGAATAATTTCCTTGATTTCTTCTACAGACATTTTAATCATATCATACGGATTATCAGCCTTTGCAAAAAGTAAAGGTGTAATTTGATTTACACGCACATCAGTACATTGAGCCGAAAGTAAAACAGCAATCAATAAGGTATAAGGGTCTTTGTGGTCAAGCGGTACAGGTATAGTAGGGTAGAGTTCTTTTAACTTATTTATAACAAATTGTACGCGGGCTTCTTTATTCATTTCCGTATTTTTAATTGCGTAAAAATAGTATAATTTTCATGATGTGCCTAATCCAGCTTTCCGTTACAACTCCTCATTGTCAAAGTAACATTTTAAGCATTAACAAGAGCTTCCTCCGGTCGCTTTCTTAATGCAAAAAATGTAAACTTTCACAATTCCGGGGTTTCCACTGCAATCTGGGGCAAAAAAAATTAACAATTCATAATTAACAATTATAAAATGACAACATTACAAAAAGGCGATAAGGCCCCAAATTTTTCAGGAACTGATCAGGATGGAAAAACACATAAACTCGTAGATTATGCTGGAAAAAAATTAGTAGTTTTCTTTTACCCAAAAGCTAGTACGCCAGGCTGTACAGCAGAAGCTTGTGATTTAAGAGATAATTTTGAGCGTTTTAAAGCAAATAATTATGAACTTTTAGGTGTAAGTGCAGACAGCCAAAAAGCACAAGGAAAATTTAAGGATAAATACGAATTTCCTTTTCCGTTACTGGCAGATGAAGACAAATCAGTAATCAATGCATTTGGTGTTTGGGGACCAAAGAAATTCATGGGAAAAGAATACGACGGAATTCACAGAACCACTTTTGTAATTGATGAAAACGGAATTATTGATGAGGTTATTTCGCAGGTTAAAACAAAAGAACACGCTGCACAAATTTTAAAATAATAAATCATTGTTCAATAGAAATGCCCTTTTCAAAAAAGGGCATTTTTATATATTCAACTTGTTATTGGTATAATAAGATTATTCCAAAACCAAACCAATCTGTCCATCATCGTCTAATTCCGTTTCAACAGAATCATCATCTGATAATTCCGGTTTTTCAGGAATTTCTTCAACAGGTTCTTCGTATGGCAATGGATCCAGTAAATTTACTTGTTTTAATTTTTCAGTTGTTAATTGATTTCCAATAGCTTTAAAACCTTTTACAGCAATAAAATCTTCAACATCAATATGTAAATCCTCTTTTTGAACACCTTTTACTTTTGCAAAAACTAATTGTGCCACCGGACGATAATCTGTCGATACAATTTCCAATTGTGAATTTGGATGATCGGTAATAAAACTTTCTTCCTTGTTTTCATTTTCAACAAGGAAACGTTTTAAGAAATAACGTTCCTTTTCTCCATCATAATAAATAGCAGAAATTGGTTTTTTAGGTTTCCATTTTTCTAAAACAATCATATCTTCATCAAAATGAGTTGATAATTCGGGAATAATAACCTTCAATTTACCAGATTGAGTGATGATTAGAATTTTATCACTTGGCTTAAATTCGCCCAGCAATTCACCTCGGGCATCAACATTCAAACGTTTTACCGTATCGTCAAACCAAACTTTTCGAGGTAATAAGGTTGAAATTCCTTTTTCTTTCAATTCAATTTTCTTGATAGGATATTTCGTTACCAGATTTCCTTTTGACGCACGTCCTTTTATCGCTAAATTGGCAAAATCAATATCAAATTTCAGTTTTTTGATCGTTCCAACCTGACGTAATAAAATGGTAATAACTTCAGCCTCTCCATTTGGATTATGCGAAAAATAAACCACCTGAGAACCTGCTTTTTCATTAGTCAGATCATAAGGTTTATCACGGGTTACTCCTGAAACATTAAAACGCTTAATATACGATGGACCCGATTTTCCGTCACGGTAAATCATGTTGTAAATCGTACGTTTATCGCTTTTATCAAAAATAGCAACGTGAATAATGTCCTTACCCACAAAGGTCTTGGCATCTACTTTTGTTACCAGCATTTTTCCGTCACGCAAGAACACGATTACATCATCAATATCAGAACAATCCGTAACATATTCGTCTTTTTTCAAACTGGTTCCAACAAAACCTTCTTCGCGATTTACGTATAGTTTTGTATTACGTAAAACTACTTTGGTAGCCTCAACATTATCAAAAACACGAAGCTCTGTCTGGCGCTCACGCCCTTTTCCGTATTTCTCTTTTAATTTGGTAAAGTAAGCGATTGCAAAATCGGTCAAATGTTCCAGATTATGCTCCACTTCTTTCATTTCGTCTTCTAACTTAGCGATAAAATCATCGGCCTTGTCAGAGTCAAAACGAGTAATACGAATCATCGGAATCTGAGTCAATCGCTGTAAATCTTCGTCATTAATTTCTCTGACAAATGATTTTTTGAAAGGCTCAAATCGGTCGTATAAATATTTATAAAGAGATTCCCTATCAGAATACAATTTGAAATCAATGTACATTTCTTCACGTATGAAGATTTTCTCCAAAGTCGAGAAATGCCATTTATTTTTTAATTCTTCTAATTGAATTTCCAGTTCCTGACGAAGTAAATCAACCGTTCTGTGCGTTGAAATTTTCAACATCTCAGATACTCCGATAAATAACGGTTTATTATCTTCAATAACACACCCTAGAGGTGCTACAGAAGTTTCGCAAGCAGTAAAAGCAAATAGGGCATCAATTGTTTTGTCCGGAGAAACTCCTGGAAACAGGTGAATTAAAATCTCAACATCAGCCGCTGTATTGTCTTCAATTTTTTTGATTTTGATTTTGCCTTTATCATTGGCTTTCAAAATGCTGTCAATCAAAGTTGTTGTATTGGTTGAAAACGGAATTTGCGTAATCACCAAAGTGTTTTTGTCTAATTGCGCAATCTTCGCACGAACACGAACACGTCCGCCACGTAAACCGTCATTATAGTTAGACACATCGGCAATACCCTGCGTCATGAAATCCGGGTAAAGTGTAAATGGCTTTCCCTTTAAAATTTTAATAGAAGCGTCAATTAATTCATTGAAATTATGAGGCAAAACTTTAGTCGAAAGACCAACAGCAATACCTTCAGCCCCCTGTGCCAAAAGCAACGGAAATTTTACCGGAAGATTGTTAGGTTCAGCACGACGACCATCGTACGAAACGCCCCAATCGGTAATTTTTGGAGAGTACAAAACTTCCAAAGCAAATTTAGATAAACGCGCCTCAATGTAACGGGAAGCCGCAGCTCCATCACCCGTTAAGATATTTCCCCAGTTCCCCTGACAGTCAATCAATAAATCTTTCTGGCCAATTTGTACCATCGCATCACCAATACTCGCATCTCCGTGAGGGTGATATTGCATGGTGTGTCCTACAACATTGGCAACTTTATTATAACGACCATCATCCAATTCTTTCAGAGAGTGCATAATACGACGCTGAACGGGCTTAAAGCCATCTTCAATCGCCGGAACTGCACGTTCCAGAATTACATACGAAGCATAATCCAGAAACCAGTCTTTGTACATTCCGGTTACTTTTGTAATTACATCTTCGCCCTCTTCTTCCTGATTTTCGTAAAAATGCTGTCCTTCAAAATGTTTGGCCTCTACATCAATAATTTCATCATCTCCTTCCTGATTTTCATCAAGCTGATTTTCTTCTGAATTATTCTCGTCGTCGTTTGGAATTATGTTATCGTCTTCTTCGTCTTTCATTTATGGTAATTTTATTCTCTATTTTCAAAAGATTTTAAATCATTTTCTATTAACGCTTTCAACTCCTCTTCGGTAGGAAGTTGCAATTTATATTTACTTACAAAAATTTCTTGAGATAATCCACCTGTTGCGTAATGAACTAAGGCTGTGTCTTTTTGACTGCATAAAATAATTCCAATAGGAGGATTGTCATTTTCAGACATTTCATTTTCTTTGAAATAATTCAAATATAGATTCATCTGTCCTGCATCCGAATGGTCAAATTCTCCAATTTTTAAATCAATTAGAATATGACATTTTAATATTCTGTGATAAAAGACAAGATCAATTCTATAATGCTTATTATTGAAAGAAATTCTTTTTTGCCTGGCTTCAAAGCAAAATCCTCTTCCCATTTCGATTAAAAAATTTTGCAAATGATTGATGATTTCTTGTTCCAAATCATTTTCTGAAAACTCTGCTCTTTCAGGAATATTCAAGAACTCTAAAATGTAAGGGCTTTTTATAATTTCCGAAAAACAATTAAAATTATCATTTTTGAGTTTATCAAACATTGAATATTTGTCGGAACTTAAACCAATTCTTTCGTAGAGTAGTGAATTTATCTCTCGTTGAAGTTGTCTGACTGTCCAGCAGTTTTTAATAGTTTGGATTTCATAAAAACTTCTTTGCAAAGGCTCTTCAATTTTTATGAATTCTAATATATGTGTAAAACTTATTTTACTGATGAATAAATTAGGATTCTCTATTGCAATAGATTTTACTTTTTTCTCTAAACTGAATTGTCCAATCAGGGAATAGATATTTATATTTTCCTCAGAATTGAATTGTCCAATCATTGATTGGATAATTCCAAAATTATAGCTGTCAGCGCTTTGTAATTGTTCAGACACTAATTGAACAATTGACGGATAAGTTATAAAGAACTTTTTAAAACTATGCAACATCATAAAAGACATCCCTTTTATTTTTTTGTCTTTAAGTTTTTGGGCTAAATTTCTATATAATTTTTCGCCATATTCTGCTCTATCTTTTCCTTTTTGTTCAATTTCAAACAAATACATACCAATTAACCAATTACGCAATGTATAAGCATAGTTGACTTGCTTATTGGCGTAATCGTTAAAATAAGAATGAATATTCTCAATTTGAACTGATATATTTTCGAGGTTTTCCATAATATAGAAACAGATTTCTGCGCTTAAAAACAAATATAATTAATTAGTTGAGTTTATCACATATCGCTTATTTTTCTTCAAATATATTTTGTTAATAAGGAAATGTCCATCAGGTTGCTTTTCGGATTTATCCACATTCCATTTTATCTAAATTTATATTCACATTTAAATTTTCATTACATTTTTCTTCCCGCAAAATGGACAAAAAGCAAAGTTGCTTTCTACCTGTTTTTGACATTTTTTGCAAATGGAAAACGCATCTTTTTTTACATGTGATTGTGCAGTAAGAATTTCTTTATATTCATCTGGTATTTCTTTAAGGAAGCGAGAGGCATTTCCTTTCTCAGTAATCAAATAGAGTTGATCTTTTGCTCGGGTTATAGCTACATAAAACAGTCTTCGTTCCTCTTCCATCAAACTGTCATGATTGGCAGGTTTAATTACTTGAAAAATACGATCCTCTAACCAAATGTCAGGAAAACCACCATAACCATCCGTTAAGCCTACAATAAAAACCACTTTAGCTTCGAGGCCTTTGGCACCGTGAATGGTTTTGCCCTGCACTTTTAAGTCCTCATTTCGCAACGCAAAATAATAGGGTTGATACATTTTGCTACGGCGGTACAAAAATAAAATATCATCATTTTTGAACCCTTCTTTCAATAATTGGCGTACTTTTTCAACACAAAAAGCTACATTTTCCTCTTGATTATTACCTTCGTATTCCATTATTTTAAAAGTGGAAATCTTGGAAGCAAAAATTTCTTTTTCTATTTTAAATTTATTGTGTTTGATCACTTCGTTACTTGCTCCAACAATGCTTTGAGTACTGCGATAATTCAGATTTAATTTGATGGTTTTGGCGCTTTCAAAGTTTTGGTCAAAGTTCAAAATACAATCTACATTCGAACCCCGAAAGCCATAAATACTTTGCCAGTCATCTCCTACGCAAAAGAGCTGCGTTTTTTCTGTCAGTAACAGCTTTATCATTTCGACCTGCAGATTATTAACGTCTTGAAACTCATCCACTAGTAAATAATGATACTGCGTTTGAAATTTATCTAGAATATCTTTATTCCTCTTAAATAAAGAAACCGTTCGGCTAATTAAATCATTGAAGTCCAAATAGGATTTATTTGTACAATAATGCAAAAAATCTTTGACCAAAGGCAATGCAATGCTATAAAAAATTCGAATCCTTTCGTGGGCATCTTCCTGTGATTTGGCGTAAACTTCATCGCAATCACTTCCCTCAACTTTAACCATGTCGCAAATACGAATGGCCTGAAAAATAAAATCTTTGACTTCTTCCTGATAACGGCTGAATTCTTGCTGGTAAGACAAAACCAATTCACTCTTATAATTTTCGGACAAGCGGCCTTTGACTATTTTATCTAGAACGTGATTGAAAAGAGCTGAATCCTCTGTCATCTTCTCATATGTTTTTACACATAGAATATTACCTTTGGTAAATTGGTCGGCTTTGTTTTTGAAAGGATAACTTTTATTAGAAATGTGTTCCAAATAGATATTAGCGTCTTCGATGTAAAAATCAGGCTTAAAATCAAAATCCTTAACATTGATTTGTGGCTCATATTGATACCCAATACTGTGCCTGTAAAGCCAATCTGCAATATACTGTTCTGATTTGGAACGCACTTTTTCTCCTCGGAGCGTGGTATATTTTTTTCCTTCAGGGTATAAATTAAGATTCTTAAACTTATCTGTATGAATCTTATCGACCACATAATCCAATAAATATTTTTTCAGTTTTAAAAGGTATTCAGTGTTTTCACATTGCCGGATCAGGAGTTTGTGAAAGACTTCAAAACTTGTTTCGGGAGCCGATAAAGAATGCATAGGGTCGTCTTCTTTTTTCTTATCTTCGGATATAATTTTGAATTTATTATCAAATTCTTTTACGCCGTAATTTTGCATAATTTTATAACACAAACTATGAAAAGTGCGAATCGTAAGGTTTTCAATCCATTTGAATTTTTTGCTATAAATAAGACGTTGACGATTTTTTTCGTCAAATTGAAGTTTTTTATCAAAGATAATCTGTTCATATTCCCCTGATTGATCGGTTTCAATAATCAAGCGGTCTATCATTTCATTGGCGGCATTTTTCGTAAATGTAATGGCTAAAATCTCTGAAGGCTGTACTTTTTTTTCGTTTATCAAATACTTTATTTTCTGCAATAAAGTTTTTGTTTTGCCCGACCCTGCTCCTGCCAAAACCAAAATGCGTTTTTGCTCTGCTTTTACGGCTTCAATTTGGCGGTCGTTGAGGGTTTCGAAAGGCATTGACAGATGTTGTTTATTATTTAGTTTTGGAAGTATTATTCCAATTTCAATATATAGTTAGTTTAACATACGCAAATTTGTTGTCAGGATACTTGCACAAATATGACTTTATTTTGATGATCGTTTGACACAATTTTAGAATTAAAATTATTTAACCTGAACGTTTTCAATTGTATCGTTTTGTTTCTTTTTGTAGTTTTTTATAAGAATATACGTTAGTGCAAAACTGAATATAAATACAATCAATGCATAAATTAATTTCTTCTTTTTCATTTTTTATATTTCTTCCAATTCATCAATCTCCACCTTCAAATTCTTAATAATAAACTCTTGTCTATCTGGAGTATTTTTTCCCATATAAAAAGATAATAACTGCTCGATTGAAGTATTTTTATCCATCATAATTGGATCTAATCGAATGGTTTCTCCAATAAAATTTTTGAACTCATCAGGCGAAATCTCTCCCAAACCTTTAAATCGGGTGATTTCCGGTTTTGGTTTTAATTTTTCGATGGCATCTTTTCTTTCTTCTTCAGAATAACAATAAATGGTTTCCTTTTTATTTCTAACCCTGAAAAGTGGTGTTTGTAAAATATATAAATGTCCTTCTTTGATTAATTCAGGGAAAAATTGCAGAAAGAAAGTAATCAATAACAAGCGAATGTGCATTCCGTCGACATCGGCATCGGTTGCGATTACGATGTTGTTGTAGCGTAGTTTTTCCAATCCGTCTTCGATATCTAAAGCGGCTTGCAGTAAATTGAACTCTTCATTTTCATACACGATTTTCTTTGTCATTCCGTAGGAGTTCAAAGGCTTACCGCGTAAACTGAAAACGGCTTGTGTATTTACGTCACGCGACTTGGTAATCGATCCGGAAGCCGAATCACCCTCGGTAATAAAAAGTGTACTTTCTAAGTTTCTTGGATTTTTTGTATCTGGAAGATGCGCTCGGCAATCTCTTAATTTTTTATTGTGAAGATTGGCTTTTTTTGCACGATCTGTAGCCAGTTTTCTAATTCCTGATAATTCTTTTCTTTCGCGTTCTGCCTGCAGAATTTTACGTAATAGAGCTTCTGCCGTTGGTGGGTTTTTATGTAAATAATTGTCTAATTTATTTTTTACAAAATCATTTACAAAAGTACGAACCGAAACTGCAGGGGTTCCGTCATCAGAACCCATATCTGTAGAACCTAATTTGGTTTTGGTCTGAGACTCAAAAACCGGTTCCATCACCTTGATACTAATTGCACTTACAATCGATTTACGAACATCTGAAGCTTCAAAATTTTTATTGTAAAACTCCCGAATCGTTTTTACAATTGCTTCTCTGTAAGCAGCTAAGTGCGTTCCACCCTGTGTAGTATTCTGACCATTCACAAAGGAGTGATATTCTTCGCTATATTGTGTTTTACTGTGCGTTAAAGCGATTTCGATATCATGATCTTTCAAATGAATAATTGGATATTCTAAGTCATCTTCACTGATGGTTTCTTCTAATAAGTCACGAAGACCATTCTCAGAAATATATTTTTCTCCGTTGAAAATAATAGTCAGTCCATTGTTCAGGTAACAATAATTTTTGACCATTTTAATTACATATTCCATACGGAATTTGTAATTTTTAAAGATTGTTTCGTCCGGCGTAAAAGTTACTTTTGTTCCCTTACGTTTTGTCGTTTCAATTACGTCTTCTTCTAGCACCAGATTTCCTCCTGAAAACTCTGCTGCTTTTTGCTTTTCATCACGAACAGATTCTACACGGAAATAATTTGATAAAGCATTAACCGCTTTTGTTCCGACACCATTTAAACCAACTGATTTCTGGAAAGCTTTAGAATCGTACTTTCCACCTGTGTTCATTTTGGAAACTACATCGACTACTTTTCCTAACGGAATTCCACGTCCGTAATCACGGACAGAAACCGTTTTATCTTTTATTGTTACTTCAATAGTTTTTCCCGAGCCCATTACGAACTCATCGATACAATTGTCTAAAACCTCTTTTAAAAGAATATAAATACCGTCATCCGGCGAAGATCCGTCTCCCAATTTTCCGATATACATTCCGGGACGCATACGAATATGCTCTTTCCAATCGAGTGATCTAATATTATCTTCGTTATATTGATTTTGCTCTAGCATAAATGAATTTGGATTTTTGGCTAATGTACCATTTCTGCATAAAAAATGAAAGCGTATTTTTTTAAAGTTATCAATAAAATGACCTTAAAAACGTAATTCGCTTATTTTAAAAAATAGTAACCGTTTAAAAATATAAAAAATGGTTTTGGAACCAAAATCAAGGTCGGATTCCGAGGACTTGTTTTGCCAATGCAATCATTTCAGGGGTTCCCGTGTTTTTGTTTTTTTCGTCAGAAAGTTTTACAACCCCTTGCCAATGCCCATGATCAGGTTTTGTTTCCGTTAATTTAATGACCATATTCATTGATGGCAGGCCGACATCATTGGTAAAATTAGTTCCGATTCCAAAAGACATTCTGATTTTATCCCTGCAAAAATCTGCGATGATTTTAACTTTATCAAAATTGAGAGAATCTGAGAAAACAATTGCTTTCGATTTTGGATCAATTCCCATTTTGTTATAATGTGAAATTACTTTTTGAGCAAACTCAATTGGCTCGCCGCTGTCATGTCGTACGCCATCAAAAAGTTTGGAGTGTTTTTTGTCAAATTGACTAAAAAATACATTTGTTGTGTAAGTATCTGTTAAAGCAATTCCGAGATCGCCACCGTATACTTGTGTCCAGTGTTCCAGACTGACTAAATTAGCCATTTTAAAACCGTATTGTGCTGCATGAAACATAAACCATTCGTGTGCATGAGTTCCCAACGGGCGTTTATTGTTGAGCATTGCAAAATGGACATTACTGGTACCCAGGAAACTTTCTGAGCCATAAGTTTTCAGCGTTTCATTTACTAAATAATGCACATCGTAAGAATGACGGCGTCTGGTACCGAATTCTAAAACTGAGACACTGAGTTTATTGTAGTTTTCTATTTTGGCTTTTGTATTGTTTTTTATGGCTTCATCATTCAAATGAATCAGATGATTAGATTTATAAAAAAGCTCAGAAATTAAGGACATCAAAGGGACTTCCCATAGAATAGTACGGTACCAATAGCCTTCAATTATAACTTTGATTTCTGAACCTTCCTGTGTAATTTGAACTTCTGACGGATCATAACGATAGCCCTGAAGAAAATCTAAATAAGTGGGGTCGAGATACGGACAATAGTGTGATAAATAATTTTTTTCGTCTTTTGTTAATCTCAGATCAGCCATTGCATCTACAGATTTTCGAAGTAAGTCTGCAAAACCTGGAGGAAAAACATGTCTGCCTCGATTGATAAAACCATAACGAACCTTTGCTTTTGGAAAAAGCCTGATTACGGCATGCTGCATCGTAAACTTATAGAAATCATTATCTAAAATTGATTTTAAAAAAATTGTTTCCATAATTCAGATCGATTTATGTTTTCAATCACTAACTGCTAAGATACGCAATTTGGCAAAAGAAGAAAATGATATAAATCGACAAGCAAATAACTATTTTGAAACTACTTTAAAAGAAGCAATACTGTTTGTATCGAGAAAAAACGTAATATAATCCCCAATAGTAGTATCAAAAGTAACCTGAAATTCTAAGGCACCTCTTTTTTCTTTGGAATTAACTATTCGAACGGGCTGGTTCTTTTTATTCACATAGTAAAACTGATCTGATTTTGAAATGTTTTTGATTACAAAAGTTATTTTATCACCATTCT
>CBFGNY010000023.1:0-36142 GCA_965650235.1 uncultured Flavobacterium sp.
ATCTGATGCAAGATCATCTTGTACGTCTTCTGCATCTGCTTTTGCTGTCGCATCTGCTGCATGTTCTGCGTGAATGGCTTCTGCATCTGCTTTGGCTTTCGCATCTGCTGCAAGTTTCGCCTGAAGGGCTTCCGCATCTGCTTTGGCTTTCGCTTCTTCAGCTAATTTTAATTGTTTTGCCTCTGCTTCTGCTTTGGCTTTATTAGTAGCTTCGGCATCTGCTTTAACTTTAGCGTCGGCAAGTAATTTAGCTTGTAATGCTTCCATGTCAGCTTTAGCTTTTGCATCGGCTGCAAGTTTTGCCTGAAGGGCTTCTGCATCAGCTTTTGCTTTGGCGTCAGCTGCCAGCTTTGCCTGAAGGGCTTCTGCGTCAGCTTTCGCTTTAGCATCAGCAACAAGTTTCGCCTGTAATGCTTCTGCATCGGCTTTGGCTTTGGCTTCTGCAGCTATTTTTGCATGAAGGGCTTCTGCGTCAGCTTTCGCCTTTGCTTCTGCAGCTAATTTTATTTTTAAAGCTTCTGCATCCGCTTTGGCTTTGGCATCTGCAACAAGTTTTGCCTGTAATGCTTCGGCATCAGCTTTGGCTTTTGCCTCAGCAGCTATTCTGGCTTGTCTTGCTTCAGCGTCAGCTTTTACTTTTGCTTCTGCTGCCAATTTTTCTTTTTGTGCAGCTAATGCTGCTGTTCTGGCTTTGGCATCTGCTGCTGCTTGGGCTTTAATTGCAGCATCTTTTGCTGCTTTTGTTTTTGCCTCAGCAGCCGCTTTGGCTTTAGCTTCAGCAGCTATTCTCGCTTGCAAAGCATCTGAATCGGCTTTGGCTTTAGCATCAGCAGCTATAATAGACTGTAAATCTGCCGCTTCTGTTTTTGCTTTAGCTTCAGCTTTACGTTTTGCTTCTTCTGCATCTGCTTTAGCTTTAGCATCGGCTAATAATTTTGCTTTAGTGGCTTCAGCATCCGCATTTACTTTTGCATCTGCAGCTAATTTAATTTTTAATGCTTCAGCATCAGCTTTCGCCTTATCTGATTCCAGTTTTGCTTTTGCAGCAGCTTCTGCATCGGCTTTAACTTTTTCAGCTGCAGCTAATCTTGCCTGCAACGCTTCGGCATCAGCTTTGGCTTTTGCATCAGCAGCTAATTTTGCTTTTGTCGCACCATCAACTCTTGTAATTGGAGTGGTTGATTTTTTCGCCATGACCGGTTTTGGTTTAGAAGTATCTATTAGAGAGCCTTCTTCATCATCACCATAATAATAATTTGTATTTTTAAATTTATAGGCGATAACAAACTCATGGGAAGAACCCAAATTGGTGAAATTGCCTAAACCTCTTTCATAATTATATTCTATTGCAATATTAGCTGTAATATTAAGCCCTAATCCTGCAGAAACTCCATTTAAAGTATTGTAGCCTGCCTGAGCCCAAATTCCTTGTGGAATAGTAAGCATGGCAAGTCCTGAAATTATGGTATTGTCTTTTTTTATTTCTGTTTTTACAATTCCTGAAAATTTACTCTGATCAAAAAAGCCATAGCTGTCAATGTATCCAGTGTACATAGCATGAAGCTGAATCGCTTTTTCAGGATCTTCTTTTATCATTCCTGAGCCAAAATTATAAAGGATTAAATTGTTCATGGATACTCCGAAATCAAGAAAAGCTGTACCGTAATTAATACCTGGATTTACTGCAAGCAATGTATTTGATGGATAGTCGCCATTTATAGGATCGTCAGAAATTATCTTTCCTTTGTTTAAACCACTTTGATAAGCACCAACGTTTAATCCGAAAGTTAAATTACTGTCTTCCTGCAAAACGATATTGTGGGCAAAATTGAAAACTCCGCCAAAAACAGTCATTAAACCATAATTTTGCTGAAACAAACCTACTGCGTATGCATCATTTTCTTTTAAACGTCCTGAATAATTGAAAAGGTAGGTATTAGGGGCGTCTTCAAATTGTATGTATTGTCTTTTATTATAAAAACTTACCATTGGGTTTTGCTCACGTACAAAACTAAATGTTGGGTTAATTAAATATCTATTAAACTTTAATGAATTTCGGACAGGTAATGAAAACGAAACAACTCCATTCTCATTTGTATCCTGAGAATAGAGTAATTGTAATGAACCGTAAAATAAAGTTAAGAATAGTAAAAATTTCTTCATATTATTTTAGCACCGTTATTGATCCTTTTTTTTCACCTGCATCGCCTTGAATGACATAGTAATATACTGGATTTACATTTTTAATATCTAATCCTGTCTGTGGCCAATCACCTTGATAATTGACAACGTCCAGAACCTTTTCTCCGTTCGAACTTATTATTATTACCTTGGTATTTTCGTTCATATATTGATCAGGAATATTCCAATATGGGGAATCGCTTAGTTTAATAATATTTGGAATTACAGTAGCAAGACCAGGAGGTCCATTAACCTTAAAACTAAATTCTTTTGAAGAAATACAACCACCTGCTTGTGAAATCTTTACTTTATAATTTCCTCTAAAAGAAACTAAATAAGTATCACTTGTTGCATCTGCAATAACATTCCCGTTTAGATACCAAACATAAGTTGGGTTTGAAGCATCATCTGTTACGGTAACACTTACAGTTTCACCTTCCTGAATTTTAATCTCATCTGCTACATCAATACTCGCATCAAAACTATTACTGCTTAGGTTAATACTGCCAGTAGCTTTGCAACCACCAAAATCAACCTCAACCGTATAAAGTCCAGAATCGTTAGTATTGAACGTTCTAGTATTTACACCCGTTATTAAGGTACCATCCTTTTTCCATATATAATTATTGCCACCGCTCGTTGCGGTTAAAATTGTACCTGCACCATTCGAACAAAAAGGATTTCCTAAGCTTGAATCTATGGTAACAGCAGAACCTGAGGAGGAAGAGGTTACAGTAACACGATTAGAACTAAAATTAACATCTGAACATGAACCATAGTCAATTTCAGCATAATATTTTCCAACAGAATTTACTACTAAATCTTTAGAATTTTGACCAGATATAAGAACATCATCCTTATACCATTTGTATTTAATATTAGAATAATTTGCCGGCGATGAATTTAGTGGTCCTGCTGTTTCCTGATAAATAGAAAGGGTTAGGCTTCCTCCAGAACAAATAAAAGCAGTTTCCATTTTATTATTTATGAAAAAAGAATTTTCATACTCTTTAAAAAAAGCAGGAAAAGAAGTGTTCCCTAAAGAATTCTTGAATCTTGTGGGACTAACATATCCTGTTGAAGCTTTTACTCTCAAACTATAAATATCAGAGCCTTTTAAGTTATTAGGAACTGCAAATTTTATAGTTTGTTGAGAAGCAGAAATATCAATAGTCTGCAATATCGTTGTTGCAATTGGATTTGCAAAACTCCCGACATCATCAGATAATTCAAGTTCAAAGGTAGTACCAGGTGGAAAATTTAAATAAGTAAAAGTTGCATTAAACTCATTGAATGAATTACCGGCGCATAGTTTTTCAAGACCATCAAACTGTTGTGGTACAATTACTGTTTGTGCATGCAAATTCGATTCAGTAATTAAAAAAATACTAAAAATAAGTATAAATCTAACTAATGACAGAGTAGTTTTTTTCATCATATAGTACGAATTCTTGCTAAGTCTATATCTTCAAAAAACAAAATATCTATAAATGTTTCAGAAAAATCATATTTATAATTTTCGATAATATCTTTTGCGAGAACAGAATACGCTGCAAGACTATCAGATGGCTTTTCTGAGGTGGCATCTGTATTTATTTTATCATTTCTGACAGCTTCTACAGCAAAGCTATCCTTGGGGATGGATAGCTCTACTATAAACTGTTTAGAATACTCTAAATTAATTACAGGTGTAATTGCGGTTGTTTGGTTTAAATTTTCTAACGTATTAGCTTTACCAATAACAGTATTTGAAGTAATAGGTTTTTCAAATTTGCTTTGGGCATGTAAACTTAACGATAAAGGGGAAACCAAAAATATTGTATATATAAAATACTTTTTAATACTTGGGGCCATATTTTATTTTGATTTTTATTTGGTCCTGTCTTAAGACGTATACATAAATTGTCTGGGGACTTAATTAATAAAATTTACGTTTTGAAATAAAAATCTAAATCATTATCTGTTACCACTTGAAGCAGTAATTTTTCCTAATTGAAGTCTGAAATCTGGTTTTTTTGGATTAAAAATATCTATAAAAGTTTCTTTGTTGTCACTTTGAGAGTATACATTAAAAAACACGCTATTTCCGTACCAGCTCTCTAAATCTTCATTGTTAGAATTGAATTCTGTAAAGATATTTCCTTTACACAGGTTAAAAAACATTTCTTCGAATTTAATTTTTTTAAGGTTGGCATCGTTAATTTCTGTTTTACTATCTAATAAAGCTGCTGGATTAAAACCAGAAATTACACTACGTTTGATTTCAAGAGAAGCATTTTCAGCAATATAAATTGCTTCTTTTACCAAACCTGACTGAATATCAGCATTGATGTTTTCGCTGTCATTAAGCATTGTTATATTTGAAGCTACAACTAAAGTTTGTTTTTTTGTAAAATCAGTTTCACTTTTTTTATCGTATGAAGCAACTTCTAAACAACGGGAACCGTCTTTGTTACTTGATAAATAAGAGGATCTTACTGCAAGAGAATTGTGCAAACGACATTGTACTCCCTGAGTAAATCTATAGTCATCGTTAATAGATTTATAAGAAACTAATTTAGTAGCATTAAGATCACCTCCAAAAAATCCAAATGAATCTCCTGCAGAATAGCTAACCATAATATTTTCTAAAATTGTTTTATTTCCAACGCCTGCTAAAGTTAACCCGCTGAAAGTTCCTAAACCTTTTACTTTTTTACCCGCAAATTCGATTCTCACAAATCTTAAAATTCCTGAGTTTCCTGCAACATTATCACCACCATAAGTAGTTTTTGTAGGATCAAGATCTAAATTATAAGAACCAACGTTTCCAAATTTATTAATTGGAGCATCACCAAGAACCACTATTCCTCCCCAGTCTCCAGCTTTTTTCTGGCTTCTGTTAGAAGTAAATACGATAGGATCCGTCTCTAAACCGTCTGCTATAATTGATGCACCTTTTGTAACTACTAATGTTCCTTTTGTTTCGAAATCACCAATGATTAATGTTCCTGGTTCAATTGTTAAAACTGCATTATTGGTTACATAAACATTCCCCTGCAAAACATATACATTTCTCTTAAGCAGTTTGGTGTTTGTCGAAATATTTCCAGCTAAAATTTGATTGGCTTCACTGTAATCCACTTTGTTAGGCTTAAATTCGGTCCAGTTATTCAACCAATTGTTGTAGCCCATAATTCCTTTTTCTTGTTGAGCACTCATACTTGCAACTGTCAAAAGAACGCAGATAATTTGAGTAATTTTTTTCATGATAAGGGGGTATTAGGGTTAATAATAAATTTGGGGATGCGTAATCATAAACTCATCACGTATTTTCAAAAAATCTGAATCCATCGTAAACGAGTGCTTTTAAGACCTCTTAAAATGTTAAATGAAATTAATCCATTTACGTAAACATCTTAAAAAAGGTTTAAAAATATTTTAAAAAATTACATTTCGTTCAATTCGTTGAATTCATGTAAAGATTTCAATGTTCCTTCGTAAAATAAAATTGCTGCTATTAAATTTGCCTTATCGGAATACGGCATCATCTTTCTTTGAAAATCGACAGTAGTATCTAAAAATGAAGACGTTCCTAAAGCTTGATTTTCTAAGGATTTTTTATGCTCACTATCGTCTGGAATACCCAAATCTGCCATTGTAACTCCCGGTTTGGTAACCAAAGCAATGTAAGGAAGTGTTTTTACTAAAACTTTAATACGCTCAATATATAACTCTAATAATTCTCCTTTTTGCATACCACTCAATTCTTTTTGATCGTGATATTTACGAATAAGAGCTGTAGTACTAATAATACTGCGAGGAGCATTTTTAGCCTGGGCAAATGCTGCACCTGTAGTCAATAAAAAAAATACACTTAAAAAAATAATTTTCCCTTTCATAGATTCTTATTAAAAGTTGTTTTTGATGAAAACAAAAATATATAAATTAACTTAATCTGCAACTTTAATATATTCTTTTTTAAAAAAAATACTTAAAAAAAACTTAAAATTATGTTTTTATCCCTGTAAAACAAAGCCCTGAGGTAACTTTATTGTAAATTTTGATGAAAGATTTTCTGTAAGATTTTTATCTGCACAATAGACAAAAAAAGTTTTTTATGGTGGATATAATAACCAAAAAAAAATCGATTTTCGATAAAATTTCAAAAAACTATTAACAAAAAATTCTTAATATCTCATCTAAAAAACTTCAATGTTAACCAAACTTAACAGAATAAAAATTAACAATTGAGTTAAAAACAAAAAGATTCAAGTAAAAGTTAAATGAACAAATAAAGTTTGATTTATAATATTTTTGACTCTCTCATTTTCTTATATCTTTGTTCTATGCTATTTTCACAAATTTTAGGTCAGGACTATATCAAAAGCCATTTAACAAAAAGTGCTTCTTCTGGAAGAATTCCGCATGCACAATTATTTATTGGGCCAGAAGGAAGTGGCACATTATCAACAGCTATTGCTTATGCACAATACATTTTATGCAATAATACAGGCGATGAAAATTCAGACGGAAATGATTCCTGCAATCTAAAATTCCAGAACATTTCGCATCCCGATTTGCATTTTATATATCCAACAGTAACCACCGAGGATGTAAAAACAAAACCAAAAAGTTTAGATTTTATTCAGGACTGGAGAACTTTTATTCAGGAAATGCCTTATGGAGGATTATTTGACTGGTATAAAATATTAGGTGTCCAAAACAAGCAGGGTGAAATTCGTGTAGAAGATGCTCAGGAAGTTTTAAAATCCCTTTCGCTAAAATCATATGAGGGCGGCTATAAAATCATGATTATCTGGATGGCCGATAAAATGAATATTGCGGCATCAAATAAATTATTAAAACTCCTTGAAGAACCTTCGGATAAAACTATTTTTATTCTGATTTCTGAAAATGAAGAAGATATTATTCAAACCATACGCTCTCGCTGTCAGGTTATCCATTTCAACGGGCTGCCGGAAAAAGTAATTGCAGAAGCATTGGTTTCTCAGGAAAATATAGATTCGAACTTAGCCAAAAAAATTGCACATCAGGCACAGGGAAATTTTAATAAAGCACTTTCCCTACTAAAAGAAGATGACTCTGAATATCCATTTGAACAATGGTTTGTTAATTGGGTTCGTGCAGCTTTTAGAGCAAAAGGAAATGCAGCTGCCATACAGGATTTAATTTCCTGGAGTGAAGAAATTGCTGGTTTGGGCCGCGAAAGCCAGAAAAAATTCATTCAGTTTTGTATCGAAATGTTCCGTCAGGCACTTTTGCTTAATTATGAAGCACCCGGTTTAGTTTACATTGAACCGAGAGTGGACAAATTCAAACTTGAAAATTTTGCTCCTTTTGTAAACGGAAATAACATTCATGATATTTTTAAGGAACTTTCAGATGCAATGTATCATATTGAAAGAAATGGGAATGCAAAAATAATTTTAACTGATTTGTCTATAAAACTGACTCGTTTAATTCATAAAAAATAGTTATCAAATGAATAATGTTGCCTCCATTTTACTGTTAGCTTTTTTAGCCCTAACTTTTTTACAATCAGGATATGAGAAAATTTTTTACTGGAAAGATAATGTCGAATGGCTAAAAGGACATTTTGCCAAAACCCCATTAAAAAATCAAGTCCCCCTGGCCTTACTTCATCTTTTAATTTTAGAATTAATTTCAGGTGTTTTATGTGTCGTTGGCGCAATACAATTATTAACAAATAGCGGTCGTGAATTTGGTTTTTATGGTGCTATCTTTTCCTGTATTTCCTTGTTAATGATGCTTTTCGGGCAACGATTGGCTAAAGATTACGATGGTGCAAGAACCATTGTAATTTATTTCATTCCAGCTGTTATGGCTGTATATTGGTTGAATTAAATCAACCACAATTATTTTAAATTATATCAAAAAAATGAATCCAAAACATCCTTCAGAATCTCTGACTATATTGACTGATTTAGTTTTGCCGAGCGAAACAAATCCCTTAAATAACCTTTTTGGCGGTGAATTATTAGCGAGAATGGATCGTGCGGCAAGTATTGCAGCCCGTAGGCATTCACGTCGAATTGTAGTAACGGCTTCTGTAAATCACGTGGCTTTTAACAGAGCTATTCCTCTTGGAGCCGTGGTGACAATAGAAGCAAAGGTTTCCAGATCTTTTAAAAGTTCTATGGAAGTTTTCATTGATGTTTGGGTAGAAGACCGTGAATCCGGAAGCAGAACCAAAGCGAACGAAGCTATTTATACTTTTGTAGCAGTGGATGATAGTGGAAGACCTGTTGAAGTTCCACCAATTTTACCAGAAACCGAACTTGAAATACAACGTTTTGATGCTGCTCTACGTCGAAAACAATTGAGTTTATTGCTTGCCGGAAAAATAAAACCGTCGGATGCCACAGAATTAAAGGCTTTGTTTTTATAATACAATTTTGATACAATTTGGAACAATGAAACTTCAAAAAAAAGAGTATTTTTACAAATTACAAGCCTGAAACAAATCTAAATCAGTACATTATTTAATTTCTGGTTTGAATGAAAGAATTATAAAAAATTAGATGAAAGAAAAAGAAAAAAAAGAGATGAGTTCAGAAAAAGATGCCAAATTAAAAGCGCTGCAACTAACGCTTGACAAACTAGATAAAACGTACGGAAAAGGAACCGTAATGAAAATGGGCGACAAAGCCATTGTAGAAGTAGAAACTATTTCTTCAGGTTCTCTAGGTGTTGATTTAGCACTTGGAGTAAACGGGTATCCAAAAGGAAGAATTATCGAAATATACGGACCAGAATCGTCTGGTAAAACCACTTTAACCTTGCATGCAATTGCTGAAGCTCAAAAGGCAGGCGGAATTGCAGCTTTTATAGATGCTGAACATGCTTTTGATAGAAATTATGCTGAGAAATTAGGTGTTGATATCGAAAACCTGATTATTTCTCAACCTGATAACGGGGAACAAGCGCTTGAAATTGCTGAAAACTTAATTCGTTCAGGAGCAATTGACATCGTAGTTATTGACTCGGTTGCTGCCTTAACTCCAAAAAGTGAAATTGAAGGCGAAATGGGAGATTCTAAAATGGGTCTTCATGCACGTTTAATGTCTCAGGCTTTGAGAAAACTTACCGGAACTATCAGTAAGACAAATTGTACCGTTTTCTTTATCAACCAATTAAGAGAAAAAATCGGGGTAATGTTTGGAAATCCTGAAACTACAACAGGTGGTAATGCTTTAAAATTTTACGCTTCTGTACGTTTAGACATTCGTCGTTCTTCTCAAATTAAAGACGGAGAGAATGTTATTGGTAACAGAACCAAAGTAAAAATTGTTAAAAACAAAGTAGCTCCGCCATTTAAAACTGCTGAATTTGACATTATGTACGGTGAAGGTGTTTCTAAAACAGGAGAAATTCTTGATCTAGCTGTTGAATTTGATATCGTTAAAAAAGCGGGATCATGGTTTAGCTACGGGGATACCAAATTAGGACAAGGCCGTGATGCAGTAAAATCCCTAATTAAAGACAATCCTGAATTAGCTGATGAATTAGAAGCAAAAATTAAAGCACATATTAAAGAATTAGCTAACGCTTAATACTCTAAATATCTTTAAATTACATAATTTTATAAGCCTGACAGTTCTTAAACTGTCGGGTTTTTTTATTTAAAAATAAACTGCAACGCAACCTTTTATTATTTTTTTCATCTTATAAATATCGAATGGTGTTTGCCATAATACTTTCGATACTTTTTTAGAATAAATTTGGTTTATTATTTGAATGAAAAATCCGTTAGTTTTTGTTTTGGTTGCTAACGGGTTTTTATTGTTTAAGATTTTTCCTGTTTTTTACGCAACCTTTTTGATTTTCAATCATCTATAATAGTAAAGTTAATTGAGTTTCTAATCAAACTCTTTTTATCAACCGTTAATATTTGTAATCATGAAAGAAAAAAAAGAAGTTCTGTTGAATAAAAATCGTAAAAAAAACAAACTTAGATTAAAAAAAATATTACGATTTATTTCAGAAAAAATAATTCATCGATAGATAAAATTTTGAATATAAAAGGGGTTTTAATTCAAAATGAAACCCGGCAAATTTTTAAAGTTTGCCGGGTTTAATATTTAATATTATTTGCCTAAGTCCTTCTTCTTGAATTCCAACAAACCTTTGTAAATCAATTGTCTTGTCTGGTCACGAAGCTCTTTCCTGTTTTCTGCTGTTAATCCTTTTGTTTCAATAAAAGGCAATATTTTCCCTCTCATTTTTCCGGGACTTCCACTCAAAAAAGTATAGGAGAACCGCTCTTTATTGTCAGCAAAAACAATCGGCACAATTGGAATTTGATGATCTATTGCCAATCTAAAAGCACCATCTTTAAATTCATCCAATAAAATCGATTCATCATCAGGGACCCCTCCTTCAGGAAAAATACAAATACTAAGTCCTTGATTTAATCTATCCTGAGCTCTTTTAAAAACTTCATTTTTACTTTTTGAAGAATTTCTGTCAACTAAAATACAGGTTCTTTTATAGAAAAAACCAAATAACGGAATCTTCACAAGCTCTTTTTTCCCTACAAAAACAAAGGGATTTCTAACCACTGCCAGCATCAGCATAATATCCGTCATCGAGGTATGGTTAGCAACAATCATGTAACTTTTGCCTTTTTCCAGCTTTTGAAGACGCTCAATTTTGTAATAAAAACCCATTCCGAAAAGGATGAATTTTGCCCAAATACGAGCCATTTTAAAAAAATACGGATAACCGCTTTCAGTTATAATTGAAGCCACTAAAAATGGCAGCATAATCAATATTGGAATGGCCATTACGATGTAAAACCAAATACGCCAAAAGATCCAAAAAATAATTTTAATTCCTTTCATGGTTTCAAATGTAAGAAAACAGAAGTGAATTTAGATTTTTGATTATTAGATTTTTTTGACTTTTATAAAAACAAACTCAAAATCTCTAAAAGTTTGCGAAAAACTTTGCGAACTTTGCGTTTAAGAAAAAAGTAAACTTTTCGGATATTGTAAAAAAACTTTGCAATATTTGTGATTAAGAAAAATATAGAATGGCAAAAATATTAACCGGAGTTCAAAGTACGGGAACACCACATTTAGGCAATTTATTAGGAGCAATTATTCCGGCAATCGAATTATCAAATAATCCTGCAAACGAGTCATATTTGTTTATTGCTGATTTACATTCGATTACACAAATAAAAGACGGTAAAACATTGAGAGAAAACACCTACAGCACAGCAGCAGCCTGGCTTGCATGTGGTTTAAATCCTGATAAAGTTACGTTTTACAGACAATCTGATGTGGCACAAACAGCTGAATTGACCTGGTATTTAAGCTGTTTTTTTCCGTTTCAAAGATTGACTCTAGCACATTCTTTCAAAGATAAATCTGATCGTTTGGATGATGTTAATGCCGGACTTTTCACCTATCCGATGTTAATGGCCGCCGATATTTTATTGTATGATGCAGAATTTGTTCCCGTTGGAAAAGACCAATTGCAGCATCTGGAAATTACTCGTGATGTAGCTTCCCGTTTCAATCACCAAATGGGAGAAACTTTCGTTATTCCGGAAGCAAAAATTCAGGAAGACAGCATGTTGATTCCGGGTACGAATGGCGGAAAAATGAGTAAATCAGCCAATAATATTATTAATATTTTTCTGGATGATAAAGTTTTGCGTAAGCAGGTTATGAGCATTGAAACCGACAGTACTCCGCTTGAAGAACCGAAAAATCCGGATACCTGTAATGCTTTTGCTATTTATTCATTATTGGCAAATGAAACTCAAACTGCCGAAATGAGAGCCAATTATTTAGCTGGAAATTATGGTTACGGTCACGCGAAACAAGCTCTTTTTGAATTAATTACAGAAAAATTTAAAACCGAAAGAGAAAAATATAATTACTACGTGAATAACCTTGAAGAAGTAGACGTCTTATTGAAAAAAGGCGCAGAAAAAGCTGTAAGTATAGCAAATCCGGTTTTACAAAAAGTTCGTCAGAAATTGGGATTTGGCATTTAAGATTTGTCATAATTATAGTTAGTAAGGGCCTATCTCTTGATAGGCTTTTTTGCTTAAAAAATTTAAACCAAGAAAAATCTTTCTTTCTTGATTTTTACCTTCTTTGCCAAAAGTTATTTTATAATATATTGAACATCAGTATAATACTACATGTCAAATAAATCTATAATTAAAGTATTTTCTTGATAAAAAAATATAATACTATAAAAATTCTCACAATTATTTAGACATATTTACATTTATGTAAACTAAATACTATATTTACAGATAAATAAATAAAATTTTACCTATGAAAGAAATTAAAATTTTAATTGCAGCAATTTTCGTCGCTACAATTTCTTCTTGTTCTAACGATGCTGAAACTGAACAAACTGTATCAACTGCAAAGACAAGCAAAACAGCAAAATCTGCTTTAGTAAATCCAACTGTTTATGCTGCTGGTTATGGCCAATCAAGTTGGGCAACGCAGACCGCTGCTACTATATGGACAGATGGAATCGCCTACGATCTAACTGATGGTGTTTATAGAGGGCAAGGTATGGCCGTATTCAAAGAAGGGACAAATGTCTATGTGCTTACAAGAGAACAGAACACACTTGTTAGTGGCTCTGCACTAATTTGTAAGGTATGGAAAAACAATACGTTGTTATATACTTTGCCCTCAAGTTCTAACACGCAATTAAACTCAATGTCTGTTTCTGGAGGAATTGTTTATGTAGCTGGAACGGAATATAATGGATCAAAATTTGTCGCAAAACTATGGACAAATACTACCGTTACCAATTTGACTACCGGTACCAATAATGGAGAAGCAAAATCTGTGTATGTCAGCGGTGGAATAATATATGTAGTCATACATGAACAGCAATCTAATGGTAAATATGAAGTGAAATTGTGGAAAAAAAATGGCGCAACCATAACAACTACAAGTGTTTCCAATACTTCGTATGATTCAAGAGCCAGTTCTGTTTTTGTTTCTGGAACTGATGTATATGTTGGTGGCCAAGTTGCTAGTACTATAAATAATTTCGGGTATAGAGCAACCGTTTGGAAAAACGGGGTAGCAACTTACTTAACTGATGGTGCTTATACAGCAAATGTAAACTCAGTATTTGTATCTGGAACAAATGTATATGCAGCTGGTTTTAAATTCAATGGTACAAATAGTATAGCGTTATCTTGGAAGAATTCTGTAGAAACACAATTGTCAATAGGTAATAATACAGCTTATTCTACTTCTGTATACGTGTATGGAACTGATGTTTATGTTGGAGGATGTGAACAAAATCCCAATTATAGTAATGTAGCTAATATGGGAAGAGTTTGGAAAAATGGGACACTTCTTTACACAACAAGTGATGCATATACCCATTCGATAACATCTATTACAGTACAATAAAATATTATATAAGCCCTTTCAAAAGATTTGAAAGGGCTTATTTTTTTAAATAGCTTCAAATAATTTACCCGGTAGTGGCCTGATCACTCCTTTGAGTTCCATATTTAAAAGAATTCCTGATATTTTATAAATTGGAAACTCGCATTGAAGTGCAATTATATCGAGCAATTCCTTTCCATTTTTAAGTAGATAATCATAGATTTTTTGTTCATCCAGTTCTAAATCAACAAAGAGTTGTTTTTGTATTGGCTTCGACTTGTTTTCAATATCCCAATTAAGTATATATACCAAATCTGCAGCACTTGTCAATACGTTCGCTTTTTGGGTTTTTATCAATTGATTACAGCCCTGACTATATTTGTCTGTAACACGTCCGGGAACGGCAAAAACATCGCGATTATAATCGTTAGCCAGATTAGCGGTAATCAGCGAACCTCCCCTATCTGCAGATTCTATAACAATGGTGGCTTCTGTCATACCGGCAACGATTCTGTTGCGACGTACAAAATTTTCTTTATCAGGATTGGTTGAACTCCAAAATTCGGTAATAAAACCACCATTTTCTTCCATTTTCGACATGTATTTTTTATGTGCCTTGGGATAAATTTGGTTTAAACCATGCGCCAATACGCCAATAGTCTGCAGTTTATTTTCTATAGCCAGCTGATGTGCCACAATATCGACTCCATACGCAAAACCACTAACAATTACAGGGTCAAGAGGAGACAAATCCTCAATTAGTTTTTTACAAAATTCAACTCCGTACGACGTTATTTGCCTAGTGCCAACTATACTAATTATTCTTTTGTTTTCTAAATTGATATTCCCTGCAGAAAAAATTAAAACAGGGGCATCAATACAATGTTTCAGCCGTTCGGGATAATTTTCGTCTTTAAAAAAAGATACTTTTATATTATTTTTATGAATGAATTCCAGTTCCTGATTTGCCTTTTCAAAAACATTTTTATCTTTGAGATTCTTTAATAATACTGAACCAACTCCATCTATGGCTGCAATTTGATTGGTTTTAGTTTTAAAAATTTCTTCGGCATTTCCAAAATTTGCCAATAATTTCTTTGCAATAATATCTCCAACTCCTTCTACACGAAGTAAGGCTAATAAATAAAATAAATCTTGTTCAGTCATGGCTTATATAATTTTAGGAGGACGGATAATTTCGTTAACTGCTTTAGCTTTCCAAGATGACAAATATATGAATTAGAAGTAAATTCTTTCAAAAATAAAATTTTTAAAATTTTATATCGAATAGAAAAATGAATGAAATTTATTTAAAAAACTGAAAAACAGTTGTCTATAAAAATATGCGAATTGTTAATAAAAATTGTGAATAAAATTTTGATAACTATATTGGATGTATAACTTTGTTACTATGAAAATCGAAAATTATATCGCGCAGTTATTATATCGTTATCAGTGTGTAACGGTTCCTGGATTTGGAGCATTCCTAACCGAAATTCAGTCGGCACAGCTTAATGAAAGCACAAATTCGTTTTTTCCACCTAAGAAAATGGTTTCTTTTAACAGTCAAATCAAAAACAATGATGGTTTGCTGGCAAATCATATCGCCCATGCAGAAAAAACATCTTATGGTTTTGCTGTGAGTGCTATTGCTTTTGAAATTTTAAATTGGCAAAAAGCATTAGAAGAGGATGGAATTTTACATTTAAAAAATATTGGTGAAATTCGTTTGAATAGTGATAACAACTTAGTTTTCAGCCCAAACCAACAAAATAATTATTTAACAACTTCATTTGGATTGAGTCCTTTTGTTTCGCCTTTGGTAAAGAGAGAAAATTTCGAAAAGGAAATTCAAAGAATCGAGAAGAAAGAACCTGTTGAATTATACGCTGACGAAGAAAGAAAATCTTCAAATTCGTATTTAAAATATGCCGCAATATTTGTGTTGGGATTAGGTATTACAGGAAGCATCGGATATCCATTATATCAAAAAGAAATTGCAAATCAGACACTTATCGTAGAAGGTACTGTTCAGAAAAAAGTACAAAATAAAATTCAGGAAGCAACCTTTTTAATTCAAAATCCGTTGCCAGCGGTTACTCTTTCTGTAGACACATCACAAACAGAAGACAAAACAATGCCTTATCATGTTATTGCAGGAGCTTTCAGAAGTGAACAAAATGCAAAAAAAGCTTATAATCAATTGATAAAAAATGGTTACGAAGCCAGAATGCTTCCTGAAGACAAAAACGGATTATTCCCCGTTATATACGGAAGCTATCCTACAATGTCTGAAGCAGAAAAAGCACAAAGGGAAATTCGTAAAGCTGAAAATCCAGATGCCTGGATTTTGATTGAAAATTTATAAACTCATCAAAGAAAGTAAATTTCTTATTGAAAAAACTTGGTACTTTCTGTACTTAATATTTAAATAAAAAAACATGAAATTTACTATTAGACTATTTGTTGTTTTATGCCTTCTTTTAACGTCACAATCATTTTTTGCACAAGAAACCCCTGTTTCTTCAGAAAAAGCGATTCAGGAAGCTAAAACAGCTAAAGAACATCAGAATAAAATAACTAAAGAGCACAAAAAACTTGAAAAGCATCAGCGAGAAGTTAAAAATGCAGAAAAATCTATTCAGAAAACACAAAAGAAAATAGAGAAACAAAAAGCTGCAAATCTAAAAATAGACAATGCAATTGCAGCCAGTACAAATTCTGAAGAAGAAATTCAGAAACAAAAAATAAAATCGACAGAGCAAAAGCTCGAAATTGATAAACTGGAGCTCAAAATATTACAACAGAAAAAGGAATTAGACCAAATTAGAGCCTCTCTTTAAATTATAAAAAATCCTATTTAGACGAATAGGATTTTTTTTTGTTTATCGTGGAACAATTTCAGCGTCCTGTGAAAGAATCACTTTTTTGTTTTGATAAATCGTTAAATTGGCCGGAGCAGTGCCTTTTTCACGTAAAGGAGATATATTACATTCGTAAATATATTGTCCTTTTTTAAATTCGTATCGATGGTTTCCACCGTTTCCATCAAGAATCAATTGTCCTTTAGTGATTATTAAATCAGGTTCTTCATTCATTTCTTTTTTAATAGACCATGAGGCATAACGGTAATTGTTATTTCCCAAATCGTCAATTCTCACTCTGAATTTACTGGTTTCCAAAAGACATTCCGGGGTTTTAAACTTAGCTATCGAAGCATGTAATTTGGTTTTCTCTTTAGCGTTTATTTTATCTTTTAAATCTTTCTCGAATTCTGATTGGTGATTTATAGAAATTAAGCGGCCGTCTGTATCAATCCATATTGTACCCTGATTGAGCATAATCCCTCTCCAGCCCATTTCAGACCAGTCTTTTACAGGATTGGATTTTATTATTTCATTTTTTAAAGTTGCATCAAAAATTTCAGAATATCTTTTTACAAAATCAGCTTTATTTTTGATTTCCGGAATTGGATATTCTCTTTTAAAAGGATACGAAATCATACTTGCAACAGCTTCCTTTTTATCGTTTTTTACATTACTGATAAAGGTTTTGATGAACTTTTGATATTCTGGCTTTAAATCCTGGCCAGAAACAAAGCTGGTCCAGCAAATCAATCCAAGTAAAAAAACATTTATCTTCTTCATCATTAGTCATTTATTGTTACATTAACTGTAAAAATACTTAATTTATACTTGCTTTAAACATTTTCAATTCATCCCAGGTAAACTCGTCACCATGTTTTTCTTTTAAGCCATTTAAAGATTCCTCCTGATAGAATTCAAAAGCATCACGCAATGCCAGTATTTTATCATACGGCAAAACATCGGAAATTTCTATTTTTTTTGACTGAATGAGTTTAACTAAGTGCATTTCAATAGTTTGTACCGTAAGCTTACGAAGACGGGCAATATCCTGAAGCGAATTTTTCTCAAGCCATAAATCGTATGTTTCTTCTACAGTCGTTTTCTTTGCAGCTTTTGGTTCGTTTTTATCTAACTTTTTTGATGTGTAACGCACCGCTGGCTCATCGAGTTTAAAAATATCTGTATTGGTCATTTTAAACTCCTCACGTATTTTCGAAATCTTATCAGATTTGTAATTTTTAATCGCTGAGGACGTTAATTTTTCTTTACAGATAGTTTCTCCCGAAACAACAATTTCAATTAATAATTTAGCTTTCATTAAGCGTAAAACAGCCTTAGTTTGCAGATCATCCAAAAAGGCTAATTCTTCATAAAATTCTTTTACTTTTTTAAATTTCTGAATTTCAGCCATTTTCTGAAGGAGATCTGTAACCAATTTATCCATCGGTTTGAAAAAATAATCATAGGCTGCTACTACCCTTTCCTGAACAAAAAATAAATCGACCGTTTCTTTATTGAAAATCTTATTGAGCTGATGAACGAATTTTTGCGATGGATCTATAAGCAATTCAATTGTTTCGAGACGTTTATGTGCCCAAACGGAATGTTTTGATTTTTCTGAATTTACCGCATTTTCATTGTAACTAAAGCGATGATTGCGCCATTCCTGAGCTAAATCATTCCAGTTAAAACTGTTAATCAAATAATTATGAATAAAATTTTTGGTTTCTAAGTGCAAAGAATGTTTTAAAACTTCTTCGGTTGCTTTATTCAAAGCGTAATCCATTACATCCTGATCGTTCGAAATTCCATTCATCTGTAGCGGAGAAAGCAAAATAAGCCCATTTAAGGAAGTTAACCGTGAGAGGGCAACATATGCCTGTCCGGGTAAAAAAACTTGCGATACATCGAGCGCAGCTTTCTCAAAAGTTAATCCCTGACTTTTATGCACTGTAATCGCCCATGCCAATTTAAGCGGATAATGTGCAAAAGTTCCCAAAACCTCCTCTTCTATTTCTTTTGTAAGTTCGTTTATCTTGTACCGAATGTTTTTCCACTCGTATTTCTCAACTTCAATAGTTTTATTCTCTTCAGGGAAATGCACAAAAATCTCCTCTGCCGAAAGTGACTTTATAACACCCATTTTACCATTAAAATACCTTTTATCAAAAGATAAATCGTTTTTTACAAACATTACCTGTGCACCGACTTTCAGTTTAAGATTTTCTTCTACGGGGAATATTTTTTCCGGAAAATCCCCAACAATAAAAGGCTGAAAGTTATATTCTTTACCAGCCAAATCCCCTATTGCCTGCTCATTAATAGAGTCTGCTTTTGCATTATGTGTTGTAAGTGTAATATAACCGGGATTGTTTTTTAAATCAAAATCAGGTTTTACATATTGATTCAAAACCTGAATATCCTGTGGCGTAATCTGATTGTTTCGAAGATTATTTAAAACCGAAATAAAAGAATCATCTGTTTGTCGGTAAATTGTAGATAATTCGATATAAATTGGCGGATTTTGTTGAATGACATGCGAATGAAAAAAGAATTTTCCCTTATAATAATTACGTAAAGTTCTCCATTCTTCATCCCGAATCACAGGGGGTAATTGCAATAAATCGCCAATAAAAAGTACCTGAACACCTCCAAAAGCCCTTGAATTCTTGCGTACTGTCTGCATCATAAAATCTATAGCATCCAGTAAATCAGCACGAAGCATACTTACTTCATCAATAATCAGCAGTTCCATGTTTTTAATCACATTACGCTTGACATTATTCATTTTGAAATGCCTGCGCAACGTTTCCTTATTTTCAAATTTTACGGTTTCTGTAAACTGAGAATTATCTTCATAGGAAGGAATAAAAGCCGAAAATGGCAATTGAAACATAGAGTGTATAGTCACTCCTCCTGCATTTAACGCCGCAATTCCGGTAGGCGCTACCACAACCGTGTTTTTATGTGTAGTGGCAATGATTTCGCGCAAAAGTGTCGTTTTTCCTGTACCAGCTTTACCGGTCAGGAATATCGATTTTTGCGTTTGATTGATGAATTGTAAAGTGTAAGCTGCAGCTTCTGAAACGTTTTGCATTGGGCGTATATTGAAGACTAAAAGTATCGCATTTTTATAAAATAAAAAAACCTAAATCTGTTAATTAGATTTAGGTTTTTAAAATAGTTAGTTATTTTGGTTGTTATTTTTTAGCCTCTTCTTTAGTTGCAGCTTTTTCATCTGTTTTTGGCTCAGCTTTGTATTTATCGTTCAGGCCTTTGATAATTTCTTTAGTGATATCATATTTATCTTCTGCATATAAAACTGTTGCAGCATCGCCTGTACCGTAGATATAAGAATATCCGTTTTTCTTTCCGTAATCTTTGATGAATTTTTTAACACCGCTTACAAGAGAATCCATTTCAACACCACTTTCCTGTTGCAATTGCTGTGCTAATTGTTGTTGGGCATAACCCAATTGTTGTTCTCTTTTTTGTAATTCCGCACCTCTTTGCTGTGCCCACGCCTGACCATTTGCTTGTGCCTGACTTTGAAAATTAGCAGCATCTTGTTTAAAACGATTTATCTCAGCTTGCAATTGTCTTCCTTTTTCTTCTGATTGTGCTTTGTATTTTGCTTCAAGGTCTTTTGCTTCAGTGTACTCTTTCATCAAAACCGAAGTATCTACGTAAGCTGTTTTTACTTCCTTTACTTCAGCTGTTTTATTACATGAAACAACTAAAACCGAAAGCGCGATAATTACTAATGCTTTTTTCATTTTCTGAATTTCTATTTTTTTATGTATGAAAGACAAAAATATAAAAAAATAAATAGCATCGACATAAAGTTTAAAAAATGAGCTAATTTTATGATATTAGTTTTCTTTATTATACCTGATTTTACTATAAAATATCACTATTAAAACCGACTTTCATAGCTTTAATTATAACCCTTTTTTCAAAATTGACAACAATTCTCTTCAACAAGACTAAAAAACATCCGCAAATGCGCTTATTTCGCGTTTTGGCTGTTTTTTAAGACATAAATGTGCGATGAATACTCTTTTGTTCGCCCTGCTTTTAAATTTGATTTTAATCCGATAAAAAAAGCACTAATATAATTCATTTTTCCTGTTTTGTATTTTTCTGATAATAAGCTCACGTAAAAAGAATCAAATTTCATCGGAAGCACTTTTTCCAGTTTCATATCGACTTTTTCAAAAAGCGATTGGATAGCTTTTTTTGAGAAATGCCAAAAATGAATGGGCACATCAAAAGCTGCCCAAAATTCTTTGTAGTGTTTTGCATCGTATGATTTAAAATTTGGAACCGCAACAATTAATGTTCCAGTTGGCTTTAATAAACGCTTCAATTCCTGAATTTGAAGTTCTAAATTTGGAACGTGTTCTAAAACATGCCACATTGTAATCACATCAAATGAATTATTTTCAAGAGTATCAATTTCATTCACAAAAGATATTCCTTTTTGTATCGCAATATTTTTTGCCCGTTCGCTTGGTTCTACTCCAACAGTTTCCCATCCGTCATTTTTTGCAGCCAATAAGAAATCTCCGGTTCCGGCACCAATATCTAAAATTCTTCCTTTTTGCGATTGTTGGGAATTAATTAAATTTAGTTTGTTCTTCAACGCTATATTTTTGACAAAATGATAGGCTTTTTCAAACAAGGAACGTTTGTTATCAGTGTGTGAAATATAATCTTCACTTTCATAATATTTTCCAAGATTTTCTAAATCCGGTTGTGGAGATGTAATTAGCATGTCTAAAGTTTCATCATGATACAACTCAAAAATTTCTTTAGAAACAGAATGGTCTTGTACAGTAAGAAAATGTTTTTTGTTTAAAACGTCCATTTATAATTAGTAGGTATTTGGTTTAATTTTAAGGTTGTTGTTTATTTAATTATTATTGTTTCCAATATATTTTTACACCCGACATCTTTTCATTTTCAATTCTTATGTCTGGCAAAACTTCAAAACCGTTTTTAATATAAAAAGGTATTGGAGACTTATAAATTTCTTCATTTTGTTTTACTTCATTTTCCTGATCGATAACCCAACCATTCAAGTTAGTGTTATTCTTTTTTATTTCATTTATCAAAAATGTACCATTACCCCTTCCCTGAATTTTACTATCTACAATAATAGCAAACCAATTTTCTCCATCTCTCAAAAAAGTAAATGCCCATCCAATAATTTTATCAGAATCATCAATCAGCAAATAATGCTTTGTATTCGAAATTCCGTTTAAATACAAATTAAAATCTTCAGGAGTTTTCAAATGCAATTTAGCCAAATATTCGTTATTCCAAATTTCACGTAAAACTTCTTTTTCTTCTAATGATAAAATTTCTTGTTTAATGATTTTCACAATTTAAAAGATTAAATTAATTTTAAAATCAAGAATTTTTGAAATAGTTTCACGTGGAACAATTTAATTATTTTCGTTTTTGCACATTTAATCGTAGAGGCACACAGCAGTGCATCTACGCTCCAATGATTTTCACTAAATTAGTGTGTTAGATGCACTGCTGTGCATCTCTACAATAAACAATCGGTTACTATCTTCCCATATAAATCAACAGCACTGAAATATCACTTGGTGACACTCCGCTAATTCTTGAAGCCTGCGAAATTGTCACAGGGCGAATTTTACTCAATTTTTGCTTTGCTTCAATAGACATAGATTTAATTTTGTCGTAATCGAAATTATCCGGAATTTTCACTTCTTCTAAACGAGTAAGTTTGTCAGCGTTGTTTCTTTCCTTTTCGATATAACCAGAATACTTAACCTGAATTTCGGCTTGCTCCAAAATTTCCTGATCAACATCATTTTCTTCTATATATGCTTTTACTTTTTCAAATTTCATCATATCCTCCAAATCAATTTGTGGACGAGAAAAAACCTTGAACATTTTATCACCTTGCGAAATCGGTGCTGTTTCTTTTGCCTCTAAAATTGGATTTGTTTCGGCAACCGATACACTTGTCTCTCTAAAGAAAGCAACCATCTTTTCAGACTCGTTTAATTTTTGTTCCATTCGGCGTAAACGTTTTTCAGAAGCCAGACCAATTTCATGCGACATTGGCGTCAATCTAAAATCGGCATTATCCTGACGCAACAACGTTCTGTATTCTGCTCTTGATGTAAACATACGATATGGCTCTTCCGTTCCTTTCGTTATTAAATCATCGATCAATACTCCAATATAAGCTTCGTCACGTTTTAAAATTAAAGGTGCTTTTTCATGTACTTTTAAATGCGCATTTATTCCCGCCATCAAACCTTGCGAAGCCGCTTCTTCATATCCTGTTGTTCCATTTATTTGTCCGGCAAAATACAAACCTTCAACCAACTTTGTTTCCAAAGTATGTTTCAATTGTGTTGGTGGAAAATAATCATATTCGATTGCATAACCAGGACGAAAGAATTTCACTTTTTCAAAACCGACAACAGAACTCAAAGCTTTAAATTGAATATCCTCAGGAAGCGAAGTCGAAAATCCGTTTACATAAACTTCACAAGTATTCCATCCTTCTGGTTCAACAAAAAGTTGGTGACGTTCTTTATCTGCAAAACGATTTATTTTATCTTCAATCGACGGACAATATCTTGGTCCAAGACTTTTTATTCTTCCGTTGAACATTGGTGAGCGATCAAAACCTTCTCTCAAAATATCATGAACATCCAATGAAGTGTATGTCATGTAACAAGATCTCTGATGCGTCAAAGGTGTGGTCAAATCAGAATACGAAAACTTATCTGGCTTTGCATCTCCTTTTTCTTCGTTCATTTTCGAATAATCCAAAGAACGTCCATCAACTCGTGGCGGCGTTCCTGTTTTCATTCTTCCTGCTTCAAAACCTGCTTTCACCAAATCTTCGGTAATTCCGGTTGCGGCACTTTCGCCTGCTCTTCCTCCTCCGAATTGTTTTTCTCCAATATGAATCAAACCATTCAAGAAAGTTCCGTTTGTCAACACAACAGATTTAGATCGAATCTCAACTCCCAACGAAGTTCTGATTCCTTTTATCTTTCCGTCTTCAATAATCAAACCTTTTACCATCTCCTGATAGAAATCCAAATTTGGAGTTCCCTCCAACATCATTCTCCATTCTTCGGCAAAGCGCATTCGATCACTTTGAACTCTCGGCGACCACATTGCTGGTCCCTTCGATTTATTCAACATCTTGAATTGAATTGCAGTTCGATCAGAAACAATTCCTGAATATCCACCAAGCGCATCAATCTCGCGAACAATTTGTCCTTTTGCAATTCCGCCCATCGCCGGGTTGCAAGACATCTGTGCAATATTCTGCAGACTCATCGTAACCAATAAAGTTTTCGATCCCAAATTTGCAGCTGCTGCCGCAGCTTCAGATCCAGCATGACCTGCACCAACCACTATAACATCGTATTCTTCTAAAAACATTTGTTTTATTATTCTCTGGAAACCGTTTAAGTCAGTTCTCAGAATTAACTTCTTATTATTTTTGTTCCACGTGGAACGGCGCTAACGCGCAAAATTCAATTTTGCAAATTCCAAATTCCAATCTAAAATTCCCTATTCCAATATAAACTGTTTCACGTGCAACATCATTTGTATTCAAAATAAAACTACTTCCCTAATCTGTTCCACGTGGAACAGATTAAATTTAAGCCATTTAAAATTTATGTTATTCTTCTAAATAATCTTTCTTGTTCCACGTGAAACATGTTAACGTTAAATCAAAAATCAATCAAAGGTTTTATCAGCGTTCCATGTGAAACATTAATATCGTGGTCTCAAAAAAACACTAAACGTTTCACGTGGAACAATTGGAATTTGGGATTTAAAATTTGGAATTTATTTTACTGTTCCACGTGAAACATCGCGATTTTTTCATCTTCTTTTGAACGCATAACTTCAGCGTCTTTATCACTTTTATCTTTATATCCACAGTAATGTAATATACCATGAGCAAGAACTCGTTTCAATTCTTCTTCAAAAGAAACATTAAAATCCTTTGCGTTGTCTTCTACTCTTTCTACAGAAACAAAAATATCTCCGTTTATTTCGTTTCCAACTGTGTAATCAAAACTGATAATATCCGTCAGTGTGTCGTGATTTAGATATTCTACATTTATCTTATGAAGATATTCATCATCGCAAAATATGTAATTTATCTCTCCTTCGTTCTTACTTTCAGAAACGATTACAGCACTCAACCAATCAGAAAAGGCTTGTTCGTTATCTAAAGTAAATTCGGTTTCGTAATTAAAATTGATCATTTTGTATTAAAATATTCTTGAACCTTTTGATTAAAATTCGAGCGCAAAGGTAGTGATTGTCTATTTAAAATTTCTACACTGTTTAAATATTCTAAAAGTGAGCTTGGTAAAGCATTCGTTCTATTAGAGAATTCAGTCTTGTTTGTTTCAGATTGACGTTTCGTATCCTGACCTTGTTGTTGAACTGCATTATTTAACTTTAATAATTCCTGCTGTATATTAAGAATGCGTTGCAAGTTCTCATTTTTAAAACCTTTATTTAAAAGTTGCTTTTCTGAAGCTTTCATTTGATCGATTACAGATTTGCCCTGAGAATCTAATCCTTGTTTTGCTAATTCTTTTTGCAAAGCTTCACGAAGTTTTACTTGCTCCTTATATATCTCCATGATTGCTTCAGCATCTCCTTCTCCATCATCTCCGTTTTCACCATCTTTTCCTTCACCTCCGTTTTTACTTCCCTGATCATTTTTACCTTCACCTTTCTTTCCCTGACTTCCTTTACCTTGCCCCTCTTTACCTTGTCCTTCTTTTCCCTGACCTTGTTTTCCTTCTCCACTTTGTCCTTGTTTTCCTTCTCCGGGTTTTTGTCCCTGCTTCATTCCATCTTTCATTTTATTACCCAAGCCTTTTTGTTTTTGAATAATATCCGGCAATTGCATTCCTTGTCCGTCACCTGGTTTTGGTTTTCCTGCTCCCGGTTTAGACATAGACATTTGCATGTTGTTTAATAAATCACTTAAAAAGTCAGCTAATTTATTTGCAGATGAAGTTGCATATTGTTGGTGTGAAACTCCTTTTGGAACCTGAACGTCAGTCAAAGTTTCAATTGCTTTGTCTATATTATATTGTACGTTTCCAATTTCCTTCGTTACATCTTCAGCTACTTTTGGATTACGTAATGATAATGCAAACAAACTATCGTCGACATGTTTGAACTGTTGTTTTAAATTCTGCTGAATCTTGATGTTCTTCGTGTAAGCAGAAGAACCTAATTTCATAGATTTAAATTGTTTCATCACATCTTCCTGAGATAAAGAATAAGCTAAAAGGTTATCCAGAATCTGACGAAGCATTGCAACATCTTCTTCCAATTGTTCCTGATCTCCACCTTCCATGCTAGACTGCATTTCCTGGGACATGCTTTTCATTTTCTTAGCCGCACTTTTTTGTTTTGGCTTAGCCGAAGAAGTATTCTTTTTACTCAATTCTTCAGAAGCTTTTTGTAAATCCGAATCTACATCTTTTTCTTTTGAAGCATCAGAAGGAATGTCGATTGGAGATTTTAAAGACTTATTTTCTTCTTTCAAATCTTTCAAATCTTCTTTAATTTTATCAAAGGCTTTATTAATGTCTTCTTGTTTTTCTTTGGTGTTTTCTGCATCTTTATTAGAAAGCTTTTCTTGTTGCTCTGCAAGTTTGTCTAATTTCTCTGCAACCTGTTCTGCTTTCTTTTCTACATAAAAACGCTTCGTTAATTCAACTAATTGTTCTAAATTACGAGATTGGTTTTTACTGATTTGTTTGAACTTTTCCATCTTATCAAACAACTCTTCACTTTGTAATTTATCATTTAAGTTCTTCAATTCATCCATCAACTTTTGATTCTTTTCTAAATCTTTCTCTGCATTATCCAAGCGCTTTTGCAAATCATCAGCTGTTTTATCTTTCTTTTCAGATTGAAACTTGTCTAAATTCTTATTCATTTTCTCAGCAAACTGTTTCATCAATTCGTCTTGTTGTTTTTGACGTTTGATAAAATCACTCACTTTTTGCTGATCTTTAAATTCTAAATTATCTTTTTCTTTTCCCGTTTTCTGAATCTTATCCATTTCAGAAAACTGCTTTGTTTGATTCTTTAATGATTTTTCTAAACTATTGATGTTATCATTTTGTTGTTGCAATTCCATATCCTGAATTTCATCTGTAGTAGAAACACGATCTGAAAAAACAGAAGACTTTGTACTCTTAAAACCATGCGGTGCATCGTTATCAAAAACTTCAAAATAGTATTCGTAAGACACTCCTTCTTCTACAGCCAGATTGCTTGGGAAGTTAAAAACGAACTGATCAAAAACAGCTTGCTTTACAGGAATGGTTCCACGCTTTGCTGTTTGTGGTTTGTTACGTTCATAATAAACAACCTGCAATTTTGATAATCCATAGTCATCACCCAATCTTCCTAAAACATAATTTTTATCCAACTTCAAACTATCCGGTGCAGGCGAAACTGTGATTGATGGATGCTGATCTTTGATAACTGACAGCTGATAATCTAATTTTTCGTAGTTTTTAACCTTATTATTCGAAGTAAGAATTTGATATTCTGTGTTTTGGCTAATATTTTTAGCCAATTTAAACTCGTTTTCTGCTTTATTAAACTTAAAAGTTGCCTTTTCATCTTTCCAAACAATCTCCTGAGTCGACTGTGTATTCATTTTCCAGGTTACCAAAGTTCCTTCCGGTACAATTGCATTCCCGGTTCCCTGAATAGTTTCTGATTTCTTTTTAAGATAAGATGGAAAATTCAGGACCATTTCGAAGTTGGCAATTGATGGAACTGTGATTACTTTCAATTCATATTCTTCAGATGAAACTGAATTTCCTTCAAAAGAAAATGAAATATTCTCAACTGGTTTTTCTATCTTAAATTCAAACTTTCCTGACTGAGATGATTCCATAAAATAACTTTCATCACCAATATGAATCATCACATTCTCCGGAACTACATTTCCAACAGATTCCATTTTGATAACGAAATCTTTGTTTTGTTCTGTTTGTAAATTTGAATTTAAAACCACAAATTTGAAAGGTGCCGGCGGTAAAAACGAAGCATTAAAATGCACTACTCTATTAAAACTCTGTGAAATTATATTGCTGTTTCCGGAAACAAAAAAGACTGCAAAAAGCAAAACCGGAATTAAAGCCAATGGTAAATACTTTTTATTTGAATTAAAATTGATGGCATTTCCAAAAGGAATTGGCTGTAATGAATTTGCTTTTTGTTCAATCGAAGCCAACATTAATTCTGAACTTTCAGCAGAATTTTCGTTTGAAGAAAGCTGTAAAAAGTTCGTTAGTTTATCACTTACTTCTGTAAAATGATTTCCAATAATAGCAGAAGCCTGATTATAATCGATTCCTTTTTGAAGTTTGAACAATTTGAATATTGGAAATAATATAAATCGAAACAACAAAAAAACTTCTACTCCTATAAACAGCCAAAACAAAAAAGTTCTCCCTGCTGGTTTCAGCCAAAGAAAATACTCGATAAAAAGCGTAAACAGAAAATACAAAAGTCCAAAACCAATAAAAAGAAGTCCTCCTTTTATCAATTCGTTCGTGTAATATTTTTTTATAAAAGCTTCTAACTTTTGATATATAGCAGATGTCGTTTTCAAAATAAAATCTCTTTTGATTATAACCCATAAAAGTAGTAATTATAACAATTCAAATTTCAAAAATCAATTGCAATGCCAATGTTCAAAAACAATATCAAATACAACTTCATAAATCTAAAATCAACAATCTTAAATCTAAAATCTGAATTGTATCTTTGCATCAAAATTTAAACAAATGTCAAAGCAAGTTCGCGTGCGTTTTGCACCAAGTCCGACTGGACCATTACATATTGGCGGAGTTCGTACTGCCCTATTTAATTATTTATTTGCCAAAAAAAACAATGGTGTTTTCTACTTAAGAATTGAAGATACAGATCAAACCCGTTTTGTTCCCGGTGCCGAAGCTTATATTATGGAAGCATTGGAATGGTTGGGAATTGCTCCTGAAGAAACCGTTGGTAAAAATGAAAAATTTGGTCCGTACAGACAAAGTGATCGTAAGGAATTATACCAGCAATATTCAGATCAATTGATTAATTCTGGTTGGGCGTATTATGCTTTTGATACTCCGGAAGCGCTTGATGCTTTAAGAAAAGAACAAGAAGCTGAAGGAAAAACATTTATTTATAATCATACAATCCGTGAAAAACTAGATACTTCTTTAGTAATTTCTGCAGAAGAAGTTGCTAAAAGAATTGCAAATGGAGAACATTATGTGATTCGTTTTAAAACTCCGGTTGATGAAACTTTACACTTAAAAGATATCATTCGTGGGGATGTAAAATTTGAAACCAGTTTACTTGACGATAAAGTTTTATTTAAAAGTGACGGAATGCCTACGTATCATTTAGCCAATATTGTTGATGATCATTTGATGGAAACTTCACATGTAATTCGTGGTGAAGAATGGTTACCATCTATGCCGCTTCATGTTTTATTATACAGAGCTTTTGGTTGGGATGCTCCGGAATTTGCACATTTACCTTTGATTTTAAAACCGGTTGGAAACGGAAAATTATCTAAAAGAGATGGTGACAAATTAGGATTTCCTGTCTTTCCATTAGAATGGAAAACGGACGAAAGTGTTTCATCTGGTTACAGAGAGAAAGGATTCTTCCCGGAAGCGGTTATCAACTTCCTTGCTTTACTTGGATGGAATGACGGAACTGATAAAGAATTATTTTCTTTAGAAGAATTAGTTGAATCTTTTGACTTGAACAGAGTTCATAAATCAGGGGCAAAATTTGATCCGGAGAAAAACAAATGGTTCAATCACCAATATTTAATCAAACAAAATGACGCTGATTTAGCAAAAGACTTTACTCCTATATTGCTTGAAAAAGGTGTTGATCTTTCTAAATATGACGTTAAAAGAATCGTTTCATTGATTAAAGAAAGGGCCCATTTTGTTTCTGAATTTTGGGATCTGACTGATTTCTTTTTCCAGGCACCAACATCTTACGATGAAAAAGCAAGCAAAAACTGGAAAGAAGAAACTCCGACTTTAATGCAGGAATTGATTTCTACTCTGGAATATATTGACGGATTTGATTCGGCAAATATTGAAGCAATCGTAAAAGACTGGTTAACGAAAAACGAAATTGGAATGGGTAAAGTAATGCAGCCTTTCCGCTTAAGTTTGGTTGGCGCTTTGAAAGGTCCTCACCTATTTGACATTGTTGAAATCATCGGAAAAGAAGAAACTATTTCGAGAATTCAGAAAGCAATAAATACTTTATAAAATAATTTATATTTAAAAATTAAATGCTAAGAAACATCAATAAAATGTTCTTAGCATTTTTTATTTTTAAAAAATTTAAATAAGAAGAAATTTCGTAATTTGACAGACCATTAAAAACTTAAATCAATATTATTATGAGTATTCCATTTATTATCATTTTAGTCTTTGCCTTCTTTATTTTTCTTTCGTCCTTCTTTACGGTAAAACAACAATCTTCGGTTGTAATAGAAAGATTTGGAAAGTTCCAAAGTGTCAGAAATTCCGGATTGCAATTAAAAATTCCTGTTGTCGACAGAATTGCCGGACGTGTTAATTTAAAAATCCAACAATTAGATGTTATCATTGAAACTAAAACAAAGGACAACGTTTTTATCAAAATGAAAGTTTCAGTTCAGTTTAAAGTTATCCAGGAAAGTGTGTATGAAGCTTTTTATAAGCTGGAATATCCACATGATCAAATCACTTCTTATGTATTTGATGTGGTTCGTGCCGAAGTTCCAAAACTAAAACTGGATGATGTTTTTGAAAGAAAAGATGATATTGCAGTTGCAGTAAAACGGGAGTTAAACGAAGCAATGTCAACATATGGTTATGACATTATCAATACTTTGGTTACCGATATCGACCCTGATATTCAGGTAAAAAATGCCATGAACAGAATCAACGCTGCAGACAGAGAAAAAACAGCTGCAGAATTTGAAGCTGAAAGTTCAAGAATCAGAATCGTTGCAAAGGCAAAAGCTGAGGCCGAAAGTAAACGTTTACAAGGTCAGGGTATTGCAGATCAGCGTCGTGAAATTGCAAGAGGTTTGGTAGAAAGTGTTGAAGTTTTGAACAATGTGGGGATCAACTCTCAGGAAGCTTCTGCCCTAATCGTAGTTACACAACATTATGATACCTTACAGGCAATTGGTGCTGATGCAAATTCTAATTTAATCTTGCTTCCAAATTCTCCACAAGCAGGAAGTGACATGCTAAATAATATGGTTGCTTCATTCTCTGCATCCAATCAGGTGGGAGAAATGATGAAAAAAAACCATAAAAAAATTGAAAAACCAAAACCTATTCAGCCACAATCTGGTTACGAAGATGATATTCAACCAGAAACAAAAGAATAATACTAAAAAAAAGAGGCTTAATTGCCTCTTTTTTTATTCATAAACCAATTTATAATAACTGGTAATAATGATTGCAAAATCTTAGGATAGTCATTTGAAAGATAATCTTTATAAGAAGAAAAAAATCCTATGATTATTTTTTGAGGTGTGATTCCTTCTTTTGTTCTTTGAAAACTTAAAACTAACTTCTGGTAATTAATTTCTTTTTCTAATTTCAGAATTTCCAAATCTCTTTCGATTTCTGCGTATGATGAGTAGTTTTTGGATTCCATAAATTAGTCATTAAAAAAGATTTCTGAAAATTTCTCTAAAATTGGTCCTTCCACAAATTTATCTTTTAAAAAGAAAAGTAAGATTGTAAAAACAAGATAGACCCCCCCTACTGCTAAAAATCCTAAAGCATTATTTTCAAATAAATCGCCAAGGGCATAAGCTACTGCAAAAGATCCAAAAATCATAAACATACTGAAACACAATAAAATCAAAGCAAATTTAAAAATTAATGTGATTGATTTCATAGCCACTTTAAAACCCCTAAGTTTATAATAGGCTAAATGGCTATCGAAATAGACCTTTGCCTGGTCCTGGATATCTTTGGTATTTTCTTTTAATTCTTCAAAAGCCATATTTATAGTTTAAGATAAAAACAAAAAAGCTTGCTTAGATTATAAGCAAGCTTTGCACTTTATATAATTATTATTTCTGAAGTTTAGCATTATGTGCTTTTAAATCAGCCAATTTTGATTCTAAAAAGGAGATTACTTCTTCAGTTTTATGACTTACATTTGAAAGCAAATCATCAAAAGTTCCATCAAGTCCTTGGGTAGCATTAGTAAATTTTTCACGCAACACTTCTGAACTTGCTTCAAATGAATCTTTTAAATTATTTTTTGTATCATCTAAACCTTCTTTAAGTTTTGCTCTTGTATTAGAACCTTTATCAGGAGCAAATAAAATTCCTATTGCTGCTCCTACTGCAGCACCAGCAATAATTGCCGCAAGTGTATTTGAATTATTAGACATAGTATTTAAATTTAAGTGATTAATAAAGGTACAATATTTTGAAATATAAAAATTTGATTAAATCATATTACAAGACTATAAAATCTAAAAAACAAAAATTACTCTTTTGAATTTAGAAAAATTGAGATTTAATCTCTAAAATGTTATTTTTAAAATTAAAAATTTCAGATCTGACCTTTAGATAAAATAGCAACTTTATAAACAATTGTGTGTTAATAACCCGTTAAACTCATAATAATGATGTCTAAAACTTAAATAAAAGCTCAAAATCTAAAATTATTTAAAAGATGAGTTAGGAGATGGAAGAAATAAAAAAAGGCCTTAAAGCTAAATTATGAAGGTCACTTTTAAATGATAAAATCTATTAAAAATTATAATTTAATAGATTTAATATATTATAATTAAAATCTTTAAATTACAATTTTTAATAATTTAAATTGATATATATAATACTGCATCTTTTGTTTCAAGGAATACACATTTTTTTTAAAAGTAAATCTCAAAAGTAACTTTATAAACATTCCGTTGTTAATAAGCTCTAAAGCCGGCGAAAAGAAGAACTAAAATTAAAATAAAGCTTCTATTTTAATTATTTTCTTAAAGATGAATTATGTGTCGGAATAAATAAAAAAACCTTTTAAAATCGATTTATGGAGGTTACTTTTAATATAAAATATTTATTAAAAAAAAATTTTAAATAGAAAATATAAATAATAAAAAAAGGCGCTTATAAAAGCGCCTTTCAATAGATTATAATGATACTATTTTTTAACCATTTCAGAAAGAATTTCAATTTCTCTCTCAGAAGTATTTTTTGGAGGATTTGAATATAATTTTAAAATTTCATCTTCAAATTGTTTTTTAAATTCTGAAATTTCTAAATCTCTTAAATTCAAAAGTGCTTTTGATCGAACAAAAGAAGATTCACTTCTTAATGACATCATATACAATTTTTTGATATCCTCCTCTTCAAAATCAGCAGATTTCAAATGGGAATATTTCAAAATAAATTGAGCAAATAACAATGAAGCTTTATTATTGTTGATGTTTTTCTTCAATGAATTTTGCAATAATGAAAAACTAGAAATAATTGCGATACTCTCCCCTATTGCACTTTCAATTGCAAGACGTTCCGGTTTTGTTTCAACTTTAAAATATTTATTGATTTCTTTTAAAGAATTATTGATACTGTTTTCTTCTTTTTTACCTTTTTCTTCCCAGGCATCTTTCAATCCAACCGTTTTGTTAAATACTAATTTTGAATCAGTTGAGTCTTTATCAACAGTAAAATATCCTAAACGCTGAAACTGAAATTTATCTTCGTTTTGAGCTGTTGCCAAACTTGGCTCCACAAATCCTTTGATGATTTCTAACGAATTTGGATTCACAAAATCTAAAAAGTTTTTGTCTTTATAACTATCCGGAGCTTCATCAGTAAACAAACGATCATACATACGAACTTCTGCTTCAACTGCATGTTGAATAGAAACCCAATGTAAGGTTCCGGATACTTTTCTTTGACTTGCTTCTGTACCGCTTCCACTTAAAGAATCAGTATCATAAGTAACATGAATTTCGGTAATATTTCCTTCTGAATCTTTTACAATACTTTCTCCTTTAATGATATACGCATTTTTAAGACGTACTTCTTTTCCTAAAGTCAAACGGAAAAACTTCGCCGGAGCTTCTTCTAAAAAGTCTTCTCTTTCGATGTATAATTCACGGGAAAAAGGTACTTTTCTGAAACCTGCATTTTCATCTTCCTGATTATTCTCCGCTTCTAACCACTCCTCTTTTCCTTCAGGATAATTTGTAATTACCAATTTTACAGGATCTAAAACAGCCATTACACGTGGTGCAATTTTGTTTAAATCTTCACGAATACAGAACTCTAAAACCGATACATTAATCAAATTATCACGTTTTGCAATACCAATTGTATTGGCAAAATTACGCAATGAAGCAGCTGTATAACCACGTCTTCTTAATCCTGAAATAGTTGACATTCTTGGATCATCCCAACCGTTAACATGTTGTTCTTTAACTAGTTGCTGTAATTTTCTTTTACTAACAACCGTATGTGATAAGTTACGCCTTGCAAATTCTCTTTGCTTTGGACGAATCTTATTTTCATCAATAATCTGGTCTAAAAACCAGTCGTATAATTCACGGTGAGGCAGGAATTCAAGCGTACAAAAGGAGTGTGAGATTTCTTCTAAATAATCACTTTGCCCGTGTGCCCAATCGTACATTGGATAAATTTTCCAGGTATCCCCTGTTCTATGATGATGTTTGTGTAAGATCCTGTACATAATAGGATCACGCATTAACATATTAGTCGATTTCATGTCAATTTTGGCACGAAGAATATGAGTTCCAGCCTCAAATTCACCGTTTTTCATTCTTTCGAATAAATCTAAATTCTCTTCAACAGAACGATTTCTGTATGGACTATCTGTTCCAACAGTAGACGGCGTTCCTTTTTGAATCGCCATATCTTCAGAAGATTGACTATCAACATAGGCTTTATCTTTTTTAATCAATAAAACAGCCCAATCGTATAATTGCTGAAAATAATCAGAAGCATAACGTTCTTCAGTCCAATTATAACCTAGCCATTCTACATCTTTTTTAATGGCGTCAACAAATTCCTGTTCTTCTTTTTCAGGATTGGTATCATCAAAACGTAAATTTACAGGAGACTGATAATCAATTCCTAAACCAAAATTTAATGCAATTGAACTAGCATGTCCTATATGCAAATAACCGTTTGGTTCTGGTGGAAAACGAAAACGTAATTTAGAATTTGGAAGACCTGATTTCAGATCTTCCTCTATGATTTGTTCAATAAAATTGAGTGATTTATCTTCTGATGCCATTATTTATAGTAATTTTAGCAAAGATAAAAAAGTTTAGAGTTTTCGGTTTACAGATTATGGTTTTCTTTGGAAACTTCTCAGTAAACCTGAAACTTAGAACCTGAAACTAAATTAATTACTATTTTTGTATAAATTTTATGTTATGAGACAATTAACTGTAACAATTCCAGATGATTTTTACGAAACTTTTATTAGTTTTTTCAAGCATGTACCAGATGTATCCATAGATGAAAACACTGCGAACGAAGTTCCGCAATGGCAACAGGAAATGGTTTTAGAACGTATGAAGAATGCTAAACCAGAAGATTATATAAGTTGGGAAGATTTTGAAAAAGAAATGGATAAAAAATGGCTGTAAATAATTTTAAAATTCAAATTCTTTTACGGGCAAAACTTGAAATTGACGAAGCAGCAACTTATTATGAATCTAAAAGTAAAGGATTAGGAAAATTATTCTATTTAGAATTTAAAAGTTATAGAAAAACATTAGAAAGTATTCCATTTTTTGAGGAAAAATATAATACCGTTCGTATCTTACCTTTAAATAAATTTCCATATACAATTCATTTTAAAGTTGATGAAATCCATAATATAGTTTTCATATTAGCTTTAACATCAAATTACCAAGATCCAAACACTACAAGAATAAAATTATAAAATGGGAGTTATAAAATTAAAAAACATCCGAACTTTTTCTTACCACGGATGTTTAATCGAAGAAGGAAAAATTGGTTCTGATTATACTGTTGACTTAAAAATTAAAACCAATTTACAGCAATCAGCACAAACAGATCATCTTGCAGACACGGTTGATTATGTTCATTTAAACAAAATTGTTACAGAAGAAATGGCAATTCGTTCGCATTTATTAGAACATGTAGCGAAAAGAATCAATATTCGTGTATTGGCAGAGATTCCTTCAATAGAAAAAACTACAGTTTACGTTTCTAAAATAAATCCTCCTATTGGTGGTGATGTTGAGTCAGTTACTATAAAAATGACGGAAGTTAGAAAGTAATTCTTACCTGCAGAAAACTAATTTTTTAAAATAGTTACTTTTAAAGTTTTGAATTTTAAAGATTTTAGTTACTTTTGCCATCCGTTCAAGCAATGGCGTCGTGGCCGAGCGGCTAGGCTGGGCTCTGCAAAAGCTCCTACTCCGGTTCGAATCCGGACGATGCCTCTAAAACCTTCAAATTACTTTGAAGGTTTTTTTTATGTCTAAACTCTCCGCAATCTTGTCATTCTGAGGAACGAAGAATCTTCGCAAGAAGCTCTACAAAGATTTGACAATAG
>CBFGNY010000024.1:0-35840 GCA_965650235.1 uncultured Flavobacterium sp.
ACATTACTACGCACATCCATAGTAAGTTTATATTTCTCACCCAATTGTACAGCTGGAGAAAATTTTAAATAAAGTTGTGCATCCCATTCATTAGTACGAACACTTGCGTTTGTTAATTTAAGAGCTCTTCCCGAGTTATTGTTCCCCTGACCAGCCTCAGTAAAAGCAGAAGTCAAACCAGAATTAAACGTATAGTTTGAAGTATTGTCTGTTTCAAAATTTTCTGCCATTATCAAGTCCCAACCTGGTCCTGTTGAAGAAAGAACGTCAGGAGCAATCAAACTATTTAAATAGGCAGCATTTTGATTGGCATGCCAGCAAAGTGTATGCCCAAAAACGGAAACATTAGCTTCATTAGCCATAGCCAATAGTTTATTAACATTGTCAAGATCCAGACTTCCATCAGCCTGAACAACTGCTCCATGTTTCATTTCATACCCTAAAGTAATCTCATCAAAATTTTTGTTAACCAGTCTATACATTACTTTTTTACCTGTATAGTCAGACAAAGTGATACCGGCACCTAGTTTAAACATAGGGTTAGCCTCTCTGTTTACATAAGTGCTCAAATCTTTATATCCATCGATTTCCTCTTGATTAGCAATATTTTCAGGTTTTTCATAATCGAACGCCAAAGCATTGTCATCTGTACATGATGCAGCCATCATCAAAACTGAAGATAATAGCCAAATTTTATATAATTTATTCATCTTCTTTAAATTTATATTTTTTAATAAAATTCTAGACTATTTTAGAACAGGACTAAAAACTTCAGCTGTTACACCTCTATCTCTTAATACCAATATATCGTTGGTTACATACTTAACAACCTGAATATCATCTGGTAAATTCTTTACTGGAAAAGTAGTTTTAACTGTATAATTTACTGTGTAATCTAAATACATTGCATCTCTGTCTTTATTTCCCCAACTCTTTATTTCTCCTTTTTTCAGAAAAGATCCAGTTCCAGAGGCTGAAATATTATATACCGTTGTAGAATCATTTAATTGATAAGAGGATTCTCTTTCTTTAAGGATGCATTTTTCATTTTGGTCTAATGTAATATCCACTTTAAGATTTAAATTTATTCCGTATTTAGTTTTATAATTAGAAATCGGATATACGAGTTTTGAAAGAGATAATGTACTTAATTTAACAACTTCATCATATTCTACATACTCTTTTTTACGTTCCTCAGTTGTGGTGATATTATCTCTGGTAACCACATCTTTTCCTCTACGCAAATAAAAGCCATGCCAGGGATTAACATACTTTACAGCGTAAAATATAAAATCCTTTGGAACAACTGCCCAATCGCCGGCAATAGCTCTATTAGGATTTGCTACTAATGCCTTGCCTGATAAAATAGAATCAGCGTTCACAACATTAGTCATCTTAAGAGGAATTACATAAGTATTTTTTACAGCAAGCGGATCTGCAAAAAAAGCATCCGTTAGTTGAACATCGATGCCGCCTGTTATTTGTCCTTTAGCAATAACCATTTTATTAGATAATAATGTATAATAATTACTTGGCATTGGAAGAATATTATCCCCTGCAGCTTTAAATAGCAATCCTGTAGTTAATGGATCAGCAACTTCAACATCAATAGATACATCGGTATCATTACTATAAACACCTCCTAAAGTAGCTATTATTCTGCATTTATGCTGATTGTCTAAAGTAGTATCAAATATATCCTCTCCTAATGTTATGGTTCTGACAGGAAATTGATAGGCAAAATAAACAGCAGTATGATCGAAATTATCAAACTCCGCATCCTGATTGGTACAGGAAGCCAAAGAGATACATACTACTGCAAACATTAAAAATATCTTGTTTTTCATTTTTTCTTTAATTAAATTAAATTTTCGTACACATTAAATAGAATTGCTATGTTCTACCATCCCTTGTTTTGCAATAAAGCATTAAATTTAAGAGCCTCTAAATATGGAATTGGACCATAATGCATATAGTCAGCATACACTCTGTTTTCGACGGTGATTTTTTGATGCACGCCTCCCTGAATTTTATCTCCTTCTGCTGCAACATTTAAACTGGCATTCCATCTGCGTAAATCCCAAAACCTGAATCCTTCAAAACATAATTCCAGACGACGTTCATTTCTAATTAAATTACGCATTTCAGTTTTGTCCGTTTTAATCGATTCTAAGTATGGATCCGTTGTTATACCTGCCCTAACTCTTAAAGCTTTAACAACATCATATGCAGAGAATCCTATAGTCCCTGTAGCCATTGGCCCCCATGCCTCATTGGCAGCTTCAGCATAGATAAGATATAATTCTGTATATCGCATACGAGGTTTATAATGTCTTTGATTATTGATTGAGGTTGGGTTTAAATTTACATCCTGTCTCAATAATTTTCTCATATAATACCCTGTTCTGGTTGAAGTACCTACTTTGTTTAAAGCATCATTTGTAGTACCATCACTGGCTGTAGTTATTACAGTGTTGCTCACACCTGCAGTGGACTGATTTACCAGAATAAATTTTTTCAGACGCGGATCACGATTTTCATACGGATTTGTAGCAACATAATTACTACTGGCATGATTAATAGGATACCCATTTGCCATTGGGAAAGCGTCAACTAAATTTTGAGTTGGATTGATACGTCCTCTTCCAAAAAGAGTTGGAGGAAAATTATCTGCTTCTAAATTATTACTGTCTCCGATGTCGCCTCTCCAAATAACTTCTGGAGGATTAACACCTGCTCCTAAAGCATTTAACTCCGCTACATCATTATACCAGTTTAAACCATTAGAAGCTATTCCTGAAACGCCTCCGTTTAAATTTAATAATTCCCCGGCAAATGTAGCAGCATCTTCCCAAGTTGTGGTATTGCCGGCACTAAAAGCCGGACTGGCAGCTAACAAGGCAGCTTGTGCTTTTACAACCCGCGCAATTCTGGCTGACATTCTTTGTCTGGCATATTGACCAAAAACACGATTATAATCACTTAAATTATCGTAACCCGGAGGTAATGCTGCTGCATCTTCAAAATCTAATGGCAATAATTGTGTTGCCTTTTCTACATCACTATACAATTGTTTCATACAATCTTCAAACGAAGAACGTGCTACATTAAAGTTTGAAGTTGATGTTTCCGGCTCTAAAAGAATCGGTACTCCTAATAATTGGTCATTTGTAGCAGTACCGGCATGGGCTTGTAATAAATGATACATATACAGAGCCCGTAGTCCATAAGCTTCACCCATTAAACGATCTCTAAACAAAAGACTTACTTTTTCATCCTTTGCCCATTGCACCTTACCAGCCTCAGCAAGAAAGAGATTCAAATACTGAATGGCTGATCTTGAATTTGACCACTGGTCAAACGGATTAAAATTAGAGGTCCATTGTCCTGTCGCTGCTTTAAGATAAGCATTTGAAATATCATTGGTTACAGCATCATCAGTTGCTACATCATTAAATGACCAGCTATTTCCTGGTAATCTTGTATAGGCATTCAATAGAATTCCCTGAGCAAATTCTGCTTCAGCGTACATATCTTCAATTCCTCTATTATTTTCTATTGCCGGATCTATTAAATCTTCGCAGCTACAAAAAACAAACAGAACTGATATAAATAATATTATTTTTACTTTCATAATAATTAAATTAAGTGTTTTTTTAAATTTAAAACATTGCTTTAAATCCAAGATTATAATAACGGGTCTGTGGAGTACTTCCAATACTTAATTCCATCACATCTCTGTTCTTCGATATAGTTAACAGGCTGCTTCCAAGTGCATAAACACTAAGCTCACTGAAAAAAGTATTTTGCAGGGCTCTCTTTGGAAAATCGTAGGTAAGCTGCACTTTAGATAAATTTACCCTGTTAGTGCTATAGATCCAGAAATCTGACGAACGGAAATTGTTATCACTATTTAAAGAAGTTAACCTTGGATAAGTGGCTGTTTCTTTCGTTTCTTCTGTCCAGCTGTTGCGCACGTTGACAGAGTATTTATCTTCTCCATCCATCCAGAAATAAGAATTATTTTTCATTGCATAGGCTCCAGTCTGTCCAGTAAACATGGTGAAAAATGTAAAATTATTCCATTTAGAAGTAAAATTAATTCCAAATGTAAATGGAGCTCCATTCCACCCTGCTTTACCTAAATAAACTTCATCTTTATTGTCTATTATGCCATCACCATTTTGATCGATATATTTTATGTCTCCAGGTTTAACCTGTCCAAAAGTTTGAGATGGTGAGTTCGTAATATCAGCTGCATCTGTAAAGAAACCATCACTTTTAAGACCCCAAAGTGCATCCAAAGGTTTGCCTTTTCTGTTTTGATAACTGTCTTCAAATAATTCAGCTCTCTTAGTGGCTTCTGTATTTACATAAGTACCTGTAAAGCCAAGTGCTAAATCTACATTTCCGACTTTTTTATTGAATCTCAAATCAAAATCAAAACCAGTACGTTTGTCGTCATTATAATTAATGAATGGTAAGAATGAAGTATTAGGCCAGCCGGTAACAAAATAATTTGGATACAAACTTGAAGGCTGGATAGCATTTCCAGTAACTTTATTCATGAAAAAGCTACTTTTAAGGGTCATGAAATTTTTAAAGAAGGCACCTTCTAATCCGAAATTTACCTCGGTTCTTTTAGCAAAACCTAAATCTAAATTTTCTCCTCTTCTAACATCCGTGCTTCTGTTAAGAGCTCCATCTCTCCAGCTGAACCATGCTCCGTCTGTTTGATTGTATATACTCTCGTACATGTAATAATTAGAAACATCTAAATCTGTGTTTACTACACCTCCTGAAACTGTTAACTTTAAGTCATTAATAGCCGTCAATCCTTTCATGAAATCTTCCTCAGATAATTTCCATCCTAAAGACGCAGTAGGAGAAAAAGCCCCGCGGTTGCCCTCTGCAAATTTTGCAGAATGCACATAAGCGCCATTAAATTCTGCATAGTATTTTTGGTCAAGGTTATAAGATAAATTTAAACCTATATTAGCATTGCTTGTTTTATGATAAATACCGGATTGTCCTTGTTGAAATCCTGAAGCAATCAGCATTCCTGACAAATTGTGCTTTTCATTTATCTTTCTCAAATAATTAAACTGTCCTGAAAAAGTAATCGTTTGATTAAAAGCACTATTATTAATGTTCTCTATACCATCTTTAGCATCTTTACCATATTTAGTTAAGGATGAAATCTGGTCATATCCGGCATAAGTATTCCACGCAGCTTCATAAGTAGCGTAACTGTTGTTGTATGATTGATTGTAAGAAGTCGCATAATCAACTGCAAAATCTGTTCTAAAAGTCAACCCTTTAATTACATCTCCTAACTCAATATTTATACCTGTATTAAACTGAAACTGACGACTTGTAAAAGTATTATAACCACCTGCATAAATAGATGCAAAAGGGTTGGTCGGATTTAGCTGCGTACCTCCTAACAAATATTTATTATCTACTACATAATTACTGTTTTGTACCACCGAAAGCGAAGCATCATCTCCATCTTCAATCATACTGATAGGTACTAATGGACTAAATAAATGTGGACGTAAAGTAGCTGCTCCATTCCAATAGTCTGTATTTACTCCCCTGGAGTTATTATATATGGCGTTTGCCCCAATTGTTGCAGAAACCCGATTGCTAATAGTAACATCAACGTTTCCTCTTACATTAAATCTATTGTTATTATTATTTGCTGCTTCTCCAAAATCTTGTAATGGATCTTGTTGAGAGCTAAAATTTACCACAGAATAATAACGTGCTGTTTTATTTCCTCCTGTAATCTCAACATTGGCATCATAATTAAAATAAAACTTCTTGACATACTCAGGTGCATAATAATTTACATCTGCATATCTAAAGGGATTTTTACCCGAAGCATAATTATAGATGGTTTCGTCTGAATAGGTCGGATCTAAACCGTCATTAATACGGGCCTGGTTATAATAACGCATATACTCTGCAGAGCCCAAATATTCAGGCATGCTTTTAGGTATAATTACTCCATTGTCAAATCTTGTAGCGATTTGTTGTTTTTGTACTTTACCCTTCTTCGTTGTAATATAGATTACACCCTTTGCAGCACGGCTTCCGTAAAGTGCAACTGCCGAAACTCCTTTTAGAAAAGTGATCTGGTCAATTTCTGTAGATAAAACTGTAGATGCATCACGAGGAGCTCCATCTACTAATATTAATGATCCACCCATTACCCAAAGCGTTCCGTTAAATCCACCAATAAGGGAAGTATTACTGCCATCTAAACTGTAAGTCGTATAGTTCTTTTCTATTATTTCCGGGAGATTTATATAAGAAACGCCTCCCATCAAATCCTTGCTTTGTTCTTTTTTGAAAGCAATCTGAACTAAATTTGATTCCTCTATTTTTAAATTAATATTACTTGCCGCTGGTGTAGCTTTTATGATAATTGTTGCATATCCAGCTGCATTTACTTCTATATCTGTATTTGCAGTTACATTCATTGCGTAACTTCCTGTCATATCAGTCGTTACTGTAATATTATCTTCTTTACTAATAAGGGTTGCGTTTTCCAGAGCTTCACCATCTACTCCCGTAACAATTCCTGAAAGATTTATTTTCTGATCAATTTGGGCAAAAATCTTGGCAGGTATGAAAGCAAATAGTACAAAACATAACACTATTTTAAGTTGTATATATCTCATTATTCTATAATTTTATTTTTTATTTTTAAAATAATCTTTTTAATTACCATCCAGGATTTTGTGAGAATTCCAAATAGATACTTGCATCTGCATTCTTTAATGGTAACCAATAATGTTTCTCACTAAAGTTTCTCACTAAAATTACTTCCTCACGAATATTAATGACTCTGTTTTCTCTTGGTTTTGTGGGATCAAATGAAGGTGCACGGTCAAATTCTATAGATTTTTTTACTGTATAGGGATTTGTTATTAATAGCAGCCAACGGCGTAAATCATTAAAACGATGCCCCTCAAAACTTAACTCTACTGCACGCTCACGTCTTACTTCATTCATAAAAGCATCTAGTGAACCTAAGTACTCAGCTGCTACATGTCCCACACCTGCCCTGTCACGAATTACATTTATAGCATCGACTGCTGTTCCTGCATATTTTGGGTCTTTTCCTGTTGCAGAACCGTAACCCTGCGCCGCTGCTTCTGCATACATTACATAAATATCAGACAAACGCATCCATGGTAAGTGAATATTTAAGTTGTTGCCGTATCCAAATCCATCATCAAATTTATTTGCAGTTCTGGGAATGAATTTATATAGTAAATAACCAGTTCTGCTTCCGGTACTTATATTTCTGTAACTTCCGCCGGTATGAAGGTTTGCATAGCGATTTGCCTCGTCTTCTGCAGGCATAGAACCAGTAACACATTTTGCACCATCAAATACGATATCATTGTAAAAACGAGGATCACGACCTTTCCATGGATAGTTGGGATCATAACCTGAATCCGGGTCTGGTTTCGTAATGTCTTTGATAGGTTTGCCGTTTGCCATTCCGTAATAATCAACATAGTTAGCGGTAGGTAAAAATTTTACATCTCCGTCACATATTTGAGGAGCCGGCTGATATTGTTTAGAAGTACCCCAATTAGATCCGTTTGCTCCCCAGTACGGCCCTCTAAAAATAGCTTCGGTACCTCCGGGTATTCTCCAGTTGCTCCCTGTAGTGTAAAAATTATCACTATATTTTGCAAATGGCATTAATTTGTACTGGGATGCGCCACTTTCTGTAATAAGCAATAATTCTGCAAAAGCTGCTGCGGCCTTTTTACAATACTCAGCATTATAAGTCGCATTTCCAGTAGATACTTTATTCATTAACGGACTTCCTGCCCATAAATAATTTTTACCCAAATAGCCTAATGCCATTATTTTATTTATACGTAACTCATTTTTTCCAAGAGTACGTTTACCAATAACTGTGTTGTCCCAGTTAACAGGAAGTAAGTCAGCTGCAGCTCTAAAATCTGCAGCTGCCTTATCAGCACACTCCTGATAAGTTAGTCTTGGTAATCTTAGTGGTTCATCACTTGGAAGTACTGCATCGATATAAGGAAGTCCGCCAAAATATTGCATAAACTCAAAATGAAACCATCCTCTGAAAAACAATAACTGACCTTTAATCATGTCCTTTTCTTCCTGAGTATATTCAGTCATTTTATCAATGTTTGCAAGACCAATATTTGCTTTACGAATACCCCTCCAGCCCAATGTCCATAAATCTTTCTGCATACGGTCATTATTAGTGCTGACATTATTTCTGTTCATCCAGCCAGCCTGCCATCCGTCAAATCCAGCTTGCCATCCCCAAAAATCACCCTTATCGATTTTTACTCCAAAATGAAAATCACGGGCAGTAGACTGAATTTCATCTTCTCCCCAATTCCATGAGTTTGTCCAGTAAGCGTTTGTAAAATCTGGAATGCATTGATACAACTCCTCTGTAAATCCCTGAAAATTTTCAAAATTTTTAAAAGCTTCCTCAGGAGATATTACAGAATCCGGTGATTTTTCAAGATAATCTTCACACGATCCTGAAACGATAAGTAAGCCTAAAACACAGCTGTACTTTAATATTGTTTTTATATACTTGTTCATAATAAAAATTTTAGAATATAATGTTAGCCCCAAAATTGAATCTTTTCACAGTTGGATAAGCTCCTTGTGATGCCCATCCAGTTCCTGCGTAATTTGCTTCTCTGTCGTCAGGCATTTTAGACCACAAAAACAAGTTATTTCCATTTAAATAGAATCGTACGCTCTGAAGTCCGGCCGATTTCATCCAACTTGTTTTGCCATCGAAAGTATAAGCTATTTCAGCATTTTTTAAACGAAGGTAGGAACCGTCATACATGTATCTGCTGCCATTATTAAAATCACTTGCGGTGGCAAGCCAGCGTGGCATTGGCAAATCTGCATTGGTATCATTTTGCGACCAGTAAGATCCCTGATCATAAACAACATGATTCTGAGAACCTAAACTAGTAAGAACTACTTGTCTGGTAACATTGTTTACGCCATAAAACTGTACGAAGGCGCTAAACCCTTTCCAGTTAACACCAACAGTATTATTATACGTATTTTGTGGCGTTCCGGTATATCCATAAGGAACATTATCCTTAGCGTCAATAACACCATCTGCATTATAATCCAGTATATTATAATTCCCCGGCAATTTTGTAGCATCATTTGTACTATGAATTGTACTTGCATATAATTCATCCCAGGTATTGTAGTAGCCCTGACTTACATAAGAATGAGCCTGATTAACTGAATATCCTTCCCTTTTTTGATAAGCAGGAAACAATTCCGGATCATCTGCATCTAAGATTTTATTTTTTGAATGCGTAAAATTAGTCGTCCACCATACATTAAGACCATTTCCAAAGGTGTAGTTGAACTTTAACTCTAATTCATACCCTCTATTTTCAACTCGTCCTAAATTAGCAATTGGTGCTGTAGCTCCAAAATAGGGAGGAATTGCTCTTTGAATACCCGGTAATAAAACATCAGTACGATTTTCGCTATACCAATCAAAAGTACCAGAAACAAATCCTTTAAATAAGCCAAAATCAACCCCTGCATTAATTTTCTTCGCTATTTCCCAATGTATTTGAGGATTAGCAACAGATAACTCGTTATACCATGTATAAGGACTTGCCTCAGCATTGTCTCCAGTGGTTCCTAAAGGTGTATTTCCTCCATATCCCCATTGAGACTGATAAATAAATCTTTGTTTAATATCTCTCTGATAACCTCCATCATCACCAACCTGACCATAAGATGCACGGAATTTTAGCAAGTCAAGAAAAGAGGCTGTTCTTTTCATAAAATTCTCCTTAGAAACAATCCAGCTTGCTCCTCCCGAAGAGAAAAATTCAAAGCGGTTTTCCGGGCCAAATTTTTCAGAACCGTTATAGGCTCCGTTATATTCTATAAAATATTTATCTGCGTAATTATAGGTCGTTCGGAATACCCAGTCTTCTCTATAATGGGGTATTTCACTTCCGAGTGCATCTTTATCCCTGCTAAAAAGTCCCATAGCAGCAATATTATGATTATCTGCAATTTTGGTTTGGTAATTTAATTGTAACTGATAAAAAAGCTTACGATAGGTATCCCTGTCTCTAACAGCACCTCCGGTTGCAGTCCACTTTACACCCTCCTGAAAATCAAATCTATTATTATTGTCATACGCTTTTTTATAAAGAACCACTCCTGTAAGCGGATCGATATACTTTTCCTGCACATCGTTATATAAATCACTAATCCCTCTATCTGCTTCAATAAAAGAATTGTCTAATGCGACTAAGCCTTTGAAATTAAGGCCCTTTACCCATTTATCAAAATTTTGTTCGATTGTAAAGTCAGTATTTAATTTTGTAGAGGTTACAAACTGAATACCACTGATAGCAAGGTTTCTTACAGAATTGGATGCTTTACCTTCATTTGGTGCAAAATATCCCCATGAACCATCAGAATAGTAAGGAAGAAAAACATCAGGTGCAGTAGAATAGGCTGCATCCCACATTGTATATTCTCCTCCCGAAGCTCCCCAGGGACTTTTTTTCTGTCCGCGGGAACCAGCAAGTCCTACTTTAAAAACAGTACTGGAGGTAACTTGAAAATCCAGATTACTTCTAACATTTAAACGGTTGTAACCATAGCCAGGATCATATCCTCTGTTGTTATTGTATTTTTTAAATAAATCGCCTTCATTTAAAAAGTCAGCACTTGCAAAATATCTTACGGATTTAGTTCCTCCACTTACATTTAAACTGGCATTATAAGACATTGCATAGTCATTGAATAAAACATCCTGCCAGTCTACATTAGGATAGCGTTCAGATTCGGCAACATTTGCAGGATATCTATACTTGTCAATAATGCCCTGCGGAATATAATCATTCCAACTCGATGGACTTAATGCCAGTTCATTTTCAATTGCTCTGTTTTTAACTATTAATCCGTCGTATGAATCCAGTTTTTCAGGTAGTTTAGAAGGCACTTTCATGGTGGTGTTAAAAGTAGCTCTAATCAATGCTTTACCCGATTGACCACGCTTGGTAGTAATAAGGATTACACCATTTCCTCCCTTGACTCCGTACACTGCTGTTGCAGACGCATCTTTTAATACTGTAACAGATTCTACAGAAGTAATCTCAACACTATTCATTGGTCTTTCTACACCATCAACTAAAATGAGGGGCTGTGCATTGTTCCAGGTACTGGCACCACGAATAAAAAGTTGAGGATCTTCTTCCCCTGGCATACCCGAACTGGCAGAAGTTACTAATCCGGGAACATTACCTGTTAATGCTGCTCCAATACTTTGAACACCACCTGCACGTTCCAGAGTTTTACCAGAAACCTGGGTTATTGCGGCAACTAAACTTGCTTTTTTCTGTTTGCCATATCCAACAATAACAACTTCACCCAGATTAATTAAATCCTGCTTCATTGTCACATTAATCTCTGAACCAGTACTAACAGACCTTTCTACAGTTATAAACCCAACACTGCTAAAAACAAGTGTCGCATTCGAAGAAGGAACCGCAATAGTATAAAACCCATCCATATCAGTGGTAACAACTATTTTTGGATATTCTTTTACCGAAATATTTACGCCTGGTATCGACAGCTTATCATCCGCCGAAGACACTCTTCCTGTAATAATAATTTCCTGATTAACCTGAACAGTAACATTCGAATTCAATGATATATTTATCTTTTCAGCAGCTGTTATTTGCCCCGTAAACAAACACTGAAACAAAACCCCTAAAGGCAAATATTTTGTCCCATTTAAAATTTTACATAATTTTATTCTCATATTATTAAATATTTAAACCTTATCTCTACTTATTACCCTTTAACAGACCGTTAATAATTTAGACATTAGATTAATTGAATTGATTTTTAAACCTTTACACATAAAATTAATGGCGGATTTATCAGATAAAATCCAGACCTTATTAAGTTTACTTCTGTATTATCAACTGCTAATTTTAACTGATGAATTACAGAAAATGAGGGTTTTGTAATACTTACAGCGTACATTGTTGCCCAATTTGAAGAGTTTGTTTTTTTTAACATGCAGATAATCGGCCTTATTACTCTATCCAGGAAGTTTAGTGTTCTGCTTCTCCGATACTTGGCAGCAACTTTAATAGAACCAGTCTGCAAAAAGTTTTTTCTGAAAAATGGAATTTTAGTCATTTCAATTTCTTTGGTTTAATTTGGTTAGTTAGATAGTTAACATTCTTTTATATCTAAACATTTTGATTATATCAGATGTAGATAATATCGGGAGACATAATAATGCACCATACGGAATGGTATTTAATGCCATTATTGTTTTAGATAATAAAAAATTTAACTTTATTTTCACATTTATGTAAAAGTATTTGTTAAAATAAAACAAAGTCTTTCTGCATGTTACAGATACTTTACACTACGTTACATAGAAGATAAAAACAGAATAAAAGAGGCAAAAAAGTATCATTCTAATTATTTTAACCCTGTAAAATAAAGGTTGTCATAAATAGTAAATCAATAATTGAATGATGTTGAAGATTTTTTTCTTTTAATTTAAGAAGACATTTAAAATAAACTTTATAACTATTTTACTTTAAATAAATTCAAAATACTTATTGATTAAAAGGTAAGTTATTACTAACGTAATAGAAAGGAAGATTTTTTTAATTTATTTATAAAATTGGAATTTTTAACAAATGAAGTAAAGGTGGTATTAAAGATAGTGTGCTCAAGTTTTGCTCCCCAGTTACTCTGGAATTGATACATTCAATTTCCTTAACAAATCAACAACAAACGATACTCCCCTTCATTTTCTATTGGTGCCCTGTGAATACAAGGCAACACATTTTGTTTTGGATGATCTACGGCCAGCCGCCAAAGATGCCCTATTCCTAAATTAATAGGCTCTACATCCGCATGTACCTGATAATGCAAATCAAAATAATTTTCCTTCAAAAAATTTTCGAATTCTTCTGATGGTCCATCGTACAGCTCTTTTAGCTTCGTTCTGATTTCTGGAATTAAAATTTTTTGTTCTGCCTGCGAATTAGAAATAATATCACTTGCGGCTCCGTGATAGGTACATAAAAAAGTATCTGTTGCAATGGGCGAACGATCCACATGAAACGAATAAACATCAGTGGATATGAAATCAAATTCATCATCACGCTCATAACACTTTAGTAAATTAAGAGCTGGCGAAGCTCCAAAATCAGTTAATAATTGTAAATCATTTAAGATTATTTCCCGTGCGATATTTCCCTTTTCAGATAATTGGAGTGCGATTAGATCTTCAGGATAAACTTCCGTTATATTTTCTTTTATAGATAACTGGGCTACAATATCGCTAAAATCGCCATCCAGATTTCTGTGCCAGCATAGTGCATTCATTTCTCCCTTAAAGTCGGTATTTACAAGCTCAGAGAAATTAGATACCATTCCAATTTGGCTGCTGTCAGAAAATATATTGTTCATTAGTATACTATTAAGAAGCTAATTGCCTTATGCAGCACAAAATTATGTAATTGAACTTGGAGTTATAACTTTTTCATACAAAAACATCAATTTTTCTGAGGGTACTTGATAAGGAAACTATTTTAAAAACATTTAAGAACTTTAATTCTGAAAATAGAAGAGACGACCAGCAGGTCGTCTCTTTCACATTCAAAAAATTATATTTTTTTTTCAGATATTTGGATTATTATACAAAAACAATCTGAAACACTACCCAAAATTGTGTGGCATTGACTTGTATAATAATATAATAATTTAATTCTCTCCCCAGCCATATCTTACACGGAATACACCAGAACTATTAACTGTGTTAATTGTAATATTTGTTCCGCTCCCACCTCTTGTAAACAGGCTATAAGAATCTCCGTCTCTCAAACCAGGCCAATAAACACTGGCAATTTTATCTGTTCTGCATACATCACTGGTGGCTACTATGTAAGCAATTTCATTGTCAGACTGATTTCCGTTTTGATAATCTTTACCAGAGTTCATTCCGGCACCAAATTCAGTAATTACTGTTCGGCTAGCATAACTTCCTACTCTGCTACGCCAATCTGCTCTCCATTGAGTAACTGATCTTGTCGCCCAAAAAGCATAATTATGTAATCCTAATAAGCATCCGTTAAAACGAGTATCTGCCCCAACTCCTGTAACATTTTCAGAATATCCTGTTCCGCCCAGAATTATTCTAGCTCTGGGAATATTTGGGTAAGTGGAAAGAAACTGAGCATAAATAGTCGTTAACTGAGCCAAAGTATATCCATGAGGCTCATTGAATGGCTCAAAATAGACATTCCCATTACCTTGGTATTTATTTACAACGGTGGTCCACATACTCCAAAAAGCAGCTGTATTGTCAATTTTACCATCTTTTGATGACGAAGATTCCCAACAGGCAATAATTACTTTCCAGCCTTTACTGGTCGCCTTATCTATTACTCCTTGATAACTACCCCACCAGCTCTCACCAACAGAAGGTGGATTAATTGGAATGCGTATAGTATTAACTCCACTTATTTTACCTGTAAAGCCGTTTAATATTGCATCTGTTTTGGCTGCAACGGTATTATAATTATCCCCTGCTGCTAAACCTGATGGGATAACCCAGCCATCTACAAAATTGTCTCTACCGTCTGCCCAATTGAGTCCCGCAATCGATGCCGCCCCAACTCTTGCAGTATTATTTTTCACTACATTTTCAATTCCGGATTCTTTTTCTGTTTGACTTGCATTACTAACTTCAGCAACTTCATCTTTTGAACATGCACATATAATAATGCATAGCACAAGCAAATATCTTTTTTTCATTGATCTAAATTTTGTTTAAATTATTAATTAATATTTTGAATCTATTCCAATTATTATGGAATACCTGCATTCTATCCTATAGTTCGAATAAATGCATTATTACCATTAATCGTAAGGCCTGTTCATAGTTTGTTTGGTTTTTTAGTTAATAAAAATATGCAGATTCTCTCGCAGCAAGTAAAAGGCTTATAAGCAAAGACAATAAAACACAACTTGTTTATAGCTACATATCATGAAAACAATTATTGTAAAGCGAAGCTGTTTTCTTGCTGACAGTAATACAAAGTAATGCCTATCTTACATATTTAAGCAGGGGGAAATTGGAAAAAAAAGGAGGTCATAATGGTAATTTGACATTTTTTTAAGGATAAAAAAATGTAATACTTAAAAAAATGTAATTATTTTTATTCAATAAGCAAAATAAACCAAATTAACATCTATATGCTATTTGCTCTCCAGTACAACGGGCATGTACACTTTTATACAGTTACTAGCATCCTATATTTTAACAGTGGTAGGACTATCATCCTCAACAAGGAATGATGTGAATTTCCTAAAAAACATTTATTGCATCTAAAAACAATAGCACATTTGGGTGTCAATCAAATGTGCTGCAGAATTCACCTAACTTATATAGCAGGTTAAGAGAGTTAACGACTTGTTTTAAGATGTAACTCTATATTTATTAATTTAAAAAAACACTAAACCGACTACGATTACTTCTGTAATACGACATTATTATTTAGCTTAAATGAACAGTAAACAAGAAAAATGGCGCACAGAATAATAATTCCTACAGCGCCATGCTGAGATCCTATATAATCTGTAGCAAATCCCATTACAGGCGGAAATATAGCTCCTCCTGCCACCCCGGTAACCATTAGTCCGGATATTTCATTGGTCAATGCTGGTTGTGATTTTATAGCCAGTGTATAGATTACAGCAAAAATACTAGACGATCCAAAGGCAATTATACAGACCAGTGCCAGAATAAGAGACTGGTTTTCAGCAAAAAACAAGGACACTAATGCCAGAAGAACCACTGTCATATTGATCTTAAAAAATATTTTTTCAGAAAATCTTCTTAATAAAAATATACCGAAGACTGTACCAATTGTACGGGCAGCAAAATACCAGCTTGAACCATATGTAGCAGCTTCTTTCGGTAAACCAGCTCTTTCTATCAGTAATTTTGGAGTTACTATATTCATACCTACATCCAGACCCACAATACACAAAATCCCAAGGAATGAAAGTAAAATATTTCTATCTTTTAACAAGTTGATTGTCTTAGAAAAGCTGGCCCTTTTCTTTTCAGTTACTCCCTCTTCTATCTTTGTAAAAAATAACCAGATGAGTGAGATGAAGGTAATTAGAGTGTAAACGTAAAAACTCTTCTCCCAGGAACCATACTTTAAAGAAAAATAACCAACTAATAACGGGCCAACAAAGGATGATATTGCTTTTATAAATTGGCCACCAGTAATATAGCTGGTTAATTTTGAACCATTTACAATATTAGTGAGTAATGGGTTTAGGGATACTTGTAAAATAGTATTACCGACTCCAAGTAAAATAAATGTCATATAACAGCTTGTTTCATTAAACGAAACAATAGGGATAAAAGTAGCTGCCAGTGTAACAAATAATCCAAGTGAAACCATATTCTTTCTTCCGTATTTGTCCATTGCCATTGCTGCCGGAATTGACAATATGAAGAACCATAAAAAAACCATAGAAGGCAAAAAACCGGCCTGTGTCTCGCTCCAATTAAACTGAGATTGTGCGTAGGTGACTGAAATACCTACTAAGTCGCAAAATCCCATGATGAAAAATCCCAATAGAATGGGCAGAAGTTTTAAATTAGTTTGCTCTTTTTGCATGATTTATTAATAAAAATTTTGTTAGAAAATTAATTAGACCATTTTTTGGCTCGGCTCACCTACCCATTTTTATGAATTTTTGTTTTTTAATATCCACAGCCTTTTTAGTAAAGGGTTTTATTTTACAAAAGCCTGTATCAATAAGGTTTTATTATCTGGGTTTTGATTATATATAGTGTAACTGTCTGCAGAAGCAGGAACCACAAATGTTTCAGCATAATTAAAAAGCTGCCTGATTCCGTTTTTAGTTTCTATAATTACAGAAGTTCCTTCGATAAGCATCCAGACATGGCATTTGTTATTAGTCGTTATATGGATTTTATTATTCAATGTATATCGATGCACATCATAAAAGTGCTCTGGATGTGTTGGTAAATGTTCCAGTTTGTACTCTTCTGTCTGCGTAACAACATAAGGGGCTGAAATCAATTCCGGAACAACGGAATCTCCTTTTCTTTCAAAATTTAAATTTCTCATGCCATGTTCAATATTTATTGGTCGGGGCTTTCCATCTAAATCCACACGCAGCCAATCATACATTTTAAAAGTAAAAATATACGGAGCACTACTGATTTCCAGAACGAGATTATTGCTTCCCGAAGCATGAATGGTGCCATTAGGTATTAAAAAAAGGTCATGCTTTTTTGCTGTAAATTTTTGAATGTATTTATCTACATCTAATTCTTTCACCTCTTTTTGGCTTTGTATCAATGCTTCGTGAAATTCTTCAGGTTCTACACCATCCTGAAATCCTAAGTATACTAATGGCTCGTCCTTGCAATCCAAAATGTAATAGGTTTCATCTTGTGTGAATGGCATTCCAAAATTCTCTTTGATATATTCCGGCGTTGGATGACATTGAATCGAAAGGTTTCCTCCATCAAATGTATCCAGAAAATCAAACCGAATTGGAAAGTCATGCTTAAATCTTTCTGCACAATCTCCCAATACTTCCTGATAATTATTAAACATCAAAAAGTCAAAAGAAACCTCTAATAGATAATGGTCACTTTCAAACATTATCCCATTCTCCAAAACCATAAGTTCAAATGACCATGCTAAATTTTCTACCTCATTGTTTAGTCCCTCCATTTGTTCTTTCATCCACGTACCTCCCCAGGCTCCCGGCTCGAACCAAGGTCTTGGCCTAAAAACATTTTTTGCCATTTGACTAAGTCCAGATCGAAGTTCGTCACCGGTCATGAACAAGTAATTGTGTGGTCTTTGCTCATCTACGATAAGGTCGATATGAGGTAATATCTCGTTTTTATGTTTGTTTAAAACCACCCAGTCAACAAAGAAAAAACGCTTGTATGTTCTACGATTGTCAATTTTATTCTTAGATCCCAGATTGGTTGCCATTCCGGCACGGGCCCTAAATTGCAACTCATTTTTTGGCAAATCAAAATAAACAATTGGCCCCTGCCATTGAGCCAAAGAAGCACCACAACCCAATATAATATTTATATCTGCAGAAGTATCAGGTTTGATTAGTTTTAGTTTTTCAGAATCAAACCAATCTATTAAGTTCTTATCCGTAATTTTTCCAAAAAGAGGGTCGTCACCTCCTAAGTAAGGCATGAGCATTTCATCTAATTTATGCGAAGACTTCATCGCGGTATCTACATGAAACCATCTCACAGTTTTTCCTCTTTTTTTTAGTTCAGCTCCCAAACTTTCTACAACATTCCTCCAAAAAACACCTACATATCCATCAATTGTAATAGTCTTATGTTGTTCTGCCCAGATTGCGAATTCTTCTATGCCCGCTTTTATCTTGTTCTTTCCAATCGGAAATGAAGGATAAGCGTCGTATGCAATTTCTTTATTGGCTTTCTTTTCCGGTGCTAAATACTGCTGCGTTTTACGCCATTCTTTGTTCTGTTCCAAGTGTTGATTTTTAAAGGTTTCCTCTGGTATATAAGACAGCTCCCATTATGACGGCTTTGTCCCATGGTTTGCATCTGAGAATTTTTAGTTCTATTAATTTCCTTTTATGAATTATGCTATCTAAAAAAATACAATGTACATATGTACATACATATAATAATAACAAAGTAAATAATTTGTTATCATACCACAAAGCATATGGTTACTTTTTGTCAAAAAAATAAATTAACTTTGAAAGCACAATTAAAATAAAATGGTTATACCGTTGATTGACATTACTATTTTAGGTCTAAATACATTGATTTTAGATGTTTAACAAAATGAATGATTCGTAATGAATTTGATAAATAAGCATGAAAATAACATTAAATCACAATAGTCCTATTCCACTTCATGTTCAGATTGAAGAACAATTAAGAATAGAAATTATGTCTGAACAGTACCAAAAAGGAGTGAAATTACCCAATGAAATGGATTTGTCTAAACAATTAGGCATCTCCAGAAGTACTTTGCGCCAGTCTATAAATAAATTGGTTTATGAAGGATTGCTTGCGAGAAAAAAAGGAGTAGGTACATTTGCACAAAAAACTTCTATTTTTTCAAAAGCACAAAATTGGCTGAGTTTTTCTCAGGAAATGAAAGCTTTGGGCATAACAACTAAAAATTATGAATTGCATTTAAGCTGGGTGAAACCAACTGAAGAGCTGTGTTTGTTTTTTGACATCAAAGAAGATGTAAAAGTTTTAAAATTAGAACGATTAAGAGGTAGAGCCGAATATCCTTTTGTTTATTTTATCTCTTATTTTAACCCAAGAATTGGCTTAACAGGTAATGAGGATTTTTCCCGTCCTTTATACGAAATACTGGGACAAGATTATAACTCGATTGCTAAACTGTCTAAAGAAGAGATTAGTGCCATCAGCGCAGATGCAATTTTAGCTGAAAAATTAGAAATAAAAACAGGAGAACCCATATTAAAACGCAAAAGATTTGTTTTTGATCCAGGCAGCAGACCTCTGGAATGGAATGTTGGATATTATAAAGCAGATAGCTTTACCTATACACTTGAATTTGAGAGAGAAATATAATTTCTGAGTAGGATTTTATTGTGAATTGTATTTTACATAAAAAAAGATCAAACAGTATTATTTGATCTTTTTTTAATCAATTACAAAATTGATATCTGTTGTGGTATTTGACATTCTCTACGTTGAGAATATTAATAATTATCAAATTCCCTGCGTTTGTAAAAATTGTCATCGTCATAGTCATTATTATGGCTAGAGTCCGTTTCGGGATAGTATGACTTCATTATGCTTCGCTCATAATTTCTGTCAAAATTGTGCTGACTGTTATATCGGCTGGTGTTTCTAAAAGTATTATATCCTATACTGTTAGCCATAACAGTTTTCGTATCCTTATTTATACTTACAGATCCAATTGGTATAATAATATGGCTGTCTCCGTCCTTATAGACAAATTCTCTCCCATTGTCGTTCGCTATTGCATCATGCACTTCATTACGGCTGTCGTCAATCAGTCCTTTATCTACATTTACATCCAGATAAACAACACGCTGCATATCCTTATTTACCCAGAGATTATCAATTTTACCAATAGTCCGGTTATCAGCGTCTACTATTTTCCATCCTCTTACATCAGAGTAATCTGAGGCAATTTTATAATCCGAAAGTTCATCAAGTCTGTATAAATTTCTATCTTTATTTTCCATAAATTCTTTTTTTTATAAATTATATATTCATTTTTTGCTGAATATAACTGCAGGAATTATAGCTTTTATTCGTCTTAATAGTAAAAAGAAAAATATCCTGCTGTATAACTGTTATTTTCTAACGTACACTTGTAGTGTCTTGGATTTCTACGTTGCTTTCATTTTGAATGTCATTATCTTTCAAAAAGACAAAGTATAAAAGTGCTGCGATTATTAGCACTACCACAATCCACGGCCATATTGGCTTTCTTTTCTCAATTTTAATTTCTGCCATAACTTATCTTATTTTTTATTATAATTTTAATTTTTATTAAAGATACAAAGCAGATAGAGCGCCAGAAGTATTTAATTCCAACAAGAAGTTACACAATTCCCAGTATAATAACTTGTAAATCAATATGTGATATAGGAAATACGCAAGAGGAATGGCTAAATTAAAAGCAATATCAGCATCGTAAAGTGGCATGGAATATCATCATCAAAATACGGCAGTCATATGCCCTGTTTGCTTTATTTAAATCACTTTGGGTATCATTATAAGCTTTTCGATCTTCTCTAGAAGCAGTTTTTCTATCATAACCAGCAGATCTGCTATCAAAATTAGCTTGTGCTGCTTCCTGCGTTTTTTTAGCCTCATCTCTTGCTACTTGATCTCCATTTATGAATATCATCCCATCAGGGTCAATAAAAAATACAGGATTATTATTAGCATACGTATAAGGAGAAAACCTTCTTGAGATTTCAGCCAATGGGTCAATATTCATCCAACGCCCCAATGCTGGGTCATAATTCCTTGCCTCATAGTCGTAAAAGTTAAGTCCCAGATCGTCTTGAAGCTCTTTCCCGTTATACTTATAAGGGTCTGCAAACCTTTTTTCAAAGAAAAAATATCCCCTTGCAAAATCTCTATTTAAAGAACGAATTGTGCTAACGAAAATATAATTAATCCAGTAAAAATCCTAACTATTACAAACAGAAAAACCTGCTCTTTTTCATAGCAGGTTTCTTTTTAAAATATGTTTAGTTTTAATGAATTCGAGAAATAATTTCATCTAAAACAGCCGGATGAAATTCTTCATATACTGTATTGGCACGTACATTATTTTTTTCTTTTGGTCTAGGTATAACAAATTTGTCTGTAGAAATCCATTTGACATTCCTTCCTGTTGATACAAGCCCATTATTTCGGATAATTATATTATCTTTTATTACCCCAATTGCTTTAACAGTAATGTCATTTTGTCCAAAGGTTGCTTTGATGTATACAATATCTCCTGTTTTTAGAGATGTGAAATACTCTTGTAATTCTGGAGCATCTTGAGCATCCCAGCCAACGCCTACTAAATTCTGGTTTATAAAATCTCCACTCACATCTTTGTCATAATATGCACCAACTCCGTAAATTGCCATAATTTTTTTTGATAAATTTTTACTTTTTGTGTTTTTTTCTAATTTCTTCCAATACATTTACAGGTATCCATTTTTTCTCTTTTGTAGAATACCTTAAATATGGTGGATGCTGATATTCAGTATTCTTTATCTGTGTTTTCAGAAAATCTAAAGCTTTATCCAAAGATTCACCAATTATTTCATCACTTAGATCCCCTTTCAACTCAAAATCAAACTTCGAATTTTTATCAAGTTTTAACTTCAATCCAAAAGTAATTTCTTTCTCTTCTCTGGTCGTCGATGTTAATTTATGGTATTTTTTACCTAAAACTTTACTTCTAGCTAAAATTATCACTTGCTTCATTACATCCCATCCGGCATTAGTTCCAACTCCTTTTAGAAATTCTATTATCATAGGAGAGTTTAAAGCAAGAAAAGTAATAAAACTAAAATCTTCTAAGCTAGCAACAACTTTTCCTCCACCATTATATACATCTAATTCAAAATCAGCATTCAATAATTCTTTTGAAATTTCATCTAAATCTGTATCCTCAAACTCACCGATATGTTTTAAATAAACAACATTAGGATCATCTTTCATATCATTATATTTTTTTTACTTGGTACTTACTAAATATTTTGTTTTTATATAAATTCAAGAAATGGGTAATTTCTTTTTATAAATCATTCTTCCTGCTTAAAGCTTTCGATGGTGTCTCCTATATTTCTTAACTGTTCAAATACAATCTTTAGTCTTGGATCCTTGAAAATTTCAGATAACTTTTCATAGAATTCTTCCTCCGTATTACATTTACCAAAATTTATGTTTCCACTTTGATAGGCATAAACTTGTAGAGGATAATCATTCTCTGGATTATTTGTTATCTCAATCAATTTATAATTGTAGTCATTCCCGTTTTTTGGAAAAATATATAACACATGTTTGACTTTGTCTAATACATTATTTTTTTTTATACTGAATGACATTACGATGCTGTAAATATTTGTTTTATCAGTATCCTCATTTAATGCGTTAGACTGTTCTCGAAGTATATCCAAGGGAGTTACATTTTTACCCTTATCGAAGTCAACATTAGCTTCATTCCAAATATTTCTTATAGGACTCATATCTTAAATTTAAATTTAATAGGCAGGTGATCTGAATATTGAATAGAATCAATTTTATAATTATTATAAAATTGGTGATTAGTAGTATTTGTTATAATCTCCAAATCTTTTTTAGAAAAATTTTTAACTAAAGAATTCTTCATTAATAGACCATCTAACACATTCCAGTGAATCTCATCCACATTATCTTCTCCAATATCTCTAAAATATGTTCCGGGAACTTTTGAAGTGTTAGATTTATAAATAAAGTCTCCCATAGTTGACCACATTGGGTTATAATATTTTGTTTTAACTTTAGTAAAACTATTTACTGTAGGATGGGCTGACAATCCTTCATGACTGTACATTGCTATTTCCTGCGGGTTTAAGTTAAAGTCTCCAAATAAAATCGTTTTATCCGTTTTTAGTATCATTTCTTGTTCTTCAATCCATTGCTTCCAACGTTTTATAATCTGTTGCTGGGCACTTCCAGTATGGTTATATTTACTAGGAAAATGAATTCCAACTAGCAAAATAGTCATATTTTTTAGTTTTAATTTAAAAAAAACAAGTCTTTCTTTTATCTGTCTTCTTCTTCCTGCACTAACCTGTTCTTCTAATTCTTGATCGTTGACAATATTAATATCAACATTTTTAGAAACATATAACCTTATACTTTTCTCATCATTTAACATAACTGATCTTAGATTATTACCACTTAATTTAACAATATCTGAGTCCTTTATAGAAGTTTCAATTAGAAGTAAAAAGTCAGGCTTTCTTTCAGTATATAACTCAGTTAATGCTTTAATCATTTTACTACCCTTACCTTTTAAATTCCACATTAAAAATTCAAGATTAACCATATTACAAATTATTTTTTTTTAATATCATGAAAATGAAAGTTGACTATAGTCTAGATAAATATTGATGCTTTTTTACTTAGAATTACACTAAGAAAAATAATACTTTTTTCTTTCACGAAAATATATTTACTTTAATTATTTTCCTAATATATTAATAAAAATAATCATTTCCTTAAAATACAAAAGCCCTCACTAGTGAGGGCTTAGCTTTACTTGTTATTTTCTTTCTATTTAGTAGGCGTAGATATCATCAAGATCATCTATAACAAATTCAGGCTTATATGCTTTATCTATAGGGTTGTCAAAAAGTAAAAACGCAGGGATACTTAATGGTTTTACATATTCTAAAGCCTCCTGCGGATTTTTTAGATTTACTTCCCTTATTTCCATCAATAATCTTCCTAAAGCATTTTTTCCTTTTAGTTCATCTTTATTTACAGGCATTGCTCCCCATGTCCTGTCTTTAGTTGAGAACTCAACAATCGTGCTGTTGCCTGTACTTAGAAGAACTTCAGAGAATTTATCAAAATTCTGAATAAGTTTTATCTGTAAACACCAGCGCATTACATCAAACTTTACTGTCTCCCAATCCTGTCTGGTAAATTGATTATATTTTCGGCTGATCTCTTTGGCATCCATTGGATTAGTCTGGGAAATAATTTCCTCCTGAATAATTGGAAACAAAGGAAACCTGCAGGCCTGATATAGAATTTCAGAATTTGCAATATTAGTTTCATTTACAAATAAAGAATAACCAGGAGCCATATTAGAAAGACCTCCAAATCTGCCAGTAGTTTTACTAAAAGTAATTACTTCATTCTTGTCGTATATTCTTTCACTAATTTTCATAATACAAATTAAAACAATTTTATTAAACTAACCTCTATTTGCCACAGGAAATAACGGAATCCACTCGTGACCGGCTACTCCCCACCAAAACACCAGAGGACTATTATTAGGAATATTTCTCCATGTAAAAAAATGTGTTCCAAGTCCAAACGTTTTATAATTTGGATTTATTAATCCTAACGGTCTTATGTTAGGTTTTATTTCACTTTGAATCATTTCGATGATTGTTAATCCTTTCTGCAATATTATATTTTCGTACTTAACTCTATTTTTAGCAGATGTGAAAAAGCTTTCTACAGCAGGCTGACTAGACTTCCTATAAGCATAATCTTCATATTTCGGTGCTTCTAAATTTGCCAAGTATGATTTCACATTGGTCGGCTGGTCATCAGTTGGGAAAGCAACATTTAAGGATTGGTTATTCCATTTAGCGTGATTTTCAATTAAATAATCAGAGTGCCAAAATATTTTTTTATCAATCTTATCATCAAATTCTTTCCTAAGTCTAAATTTTTGAAAAGAGTGTCCCCAATTGTGCATACAAAATAAGTTTATAGATAATCTATAATTATCATTTAAAATATTTTCAACATTACTAATTCCCTCCGAATTAACTTCTTTCAGCCATTTAACCATATGATTTCCAATTGTACTGCCTGATGCTAAAATGTCGTCCAAATACACAAAATTAATTTTAGGATAGGTTTTATATTTCAGATAAGATTCACCGTATTTTTCATTCAACAGTGTTTCGAATATGCTTAAAATTGCCGGCTGACTCTTATAAGGCAACTGCATATCAAGAAATTCGGTATCAATTAAAAGTTGAGTGATATTGGAATATCTAAAATCTTTCAACAATTTTTGAATATGTGAGTCAATGTATTCTCTAGCTTTTTCTTTTGATATATAAACCTGTGGGATTATTTCACTGATTTCATTAAGTACAAATTCAGCATCTCCACCAAACTGTTTTCCCCAATTGATAATATGATCACTATCTAAAAAAATTCCGTCATCATTTCTATAATCTTTAATAGTTTCTAATATTTTATCCGCAATTTCTTTCATCAATCTAATTTGGTTATAATTTTGGTTTTTCCCAAAAGTAATAAAATTAAATAACAGGAAAATATCTATTGATCAATTCTCTCTGCTCTAACGTATTTACTTTAATATATTTCTCAGTTGTTCCCGGCCATTTATGTCCTGCCAGTTCCTGCGCCCTTTCTAAAGGGATTTTTTTTTCATTGAGCCAGTTACAGATCACGCTCATTCTGATTGTCTGAGGATTTAATTTCCTGTCAGGAAATAAATTTCTTAACGGCTCGATCATGGCGTGAATACTGTCAACTGTGATTGGTTTGCCGAGTTTGGTCAATATGAATTTATCTGTTTTTCCTTTAAGCACTTCAGGATAAGTTTCATTAATATAATTATGAAACAGTATCATTTGTTTAGGCACAAGTTCCATTGTCCGCTTGTTGAGATTCGGAGAACCTTTAATATAGATTGTCCCGTTGTCAAGATCAATATCTTTTATTGTCAGCCTGACTATCTCATCACTGGCAAGTCCCTGATAAATCAGCAGGGATATCAAAACATTGTTTCTTATATCCAGATGCTTGTAGCGGTTCTCCCGCTCCATTAAAAGCAGTAATTCCATACTGTTAAACAAATCCTGCACCTGAATGGTCTGGTTTCCTTTGATTTTAATATTAAGCTTTCTGCACGGATGGTTTTAGTATGTATCCTGAATAATAATCTTCTCTTTGAGTCAAGTAGTTGAACTTGATTTTAGAAATTCCAAAATCAATCTGGGTTATTATTTTAGCATTATTAGTAAAAAATTGATTACTACACTCTGTTAATATTGAAGGGTTTGGACAAGCATTAGGATTTTCATCTTTTTTATGAGTTGCACTTTGCGAATAGTCGTATGGGTAATATTTCGTAATATTCTGGTATGAAAAATTAACCAACTGATTTTGATATTCAATTTGTTTTAAATACTAGGTTGAAGTAGCAGGTATGAAATAGTCCTTTCCACAACACCTTCAATTTTTGAACTCTCAACATAATTAACATCCCCACCTAAAATATATTTTATACCATCAGGAGTAATAAAAGTGAATTTTAGTTCCGTGTTGGCACCAATGGTTATTTTTTCGAAACTTGCCTTTATACCATTTTCATCCGTATCCAGATAAATTTGACCATTATCAATATAAAAAGTACCACTATGCCCATTAAAATTGAAACTAAAACATCTTGCTCAGTTTCAAGAGTATTGTAAAAAGGACCACTCTCAGAATTATAAGTAGAGTACAAAAGTTTTAAAGCTTCGTCTTTTATACCCGCCGTCTTTTGTCTGGAAGGCACACAATAATTCATCCTGACCAGTGCCACCTAATGTTCTTTGCCATTGTTCATTGCCCTCTGCGTCGAGTTTTATTACCCAAAAATCAGTAAGACCTTTGCAATCCTCTTTCTTCTGAAAACTATTGCCCTAACTTGATGCCTGCCAGAATAAAACCGCCGTCCCTGGTGCCTTTTATGCTTTGAAGAAGGTCAAATCCATTCCCGCCAAAACTTTTCTGCCAGTCGAGTTCTCCTTTTTCATTCATTTTCCAGATCCAGTAATCCAGATCCCCATGATTGTCATCGTCTTTATTTCCTGTCTTATCAGACAATGAACTTCCTGCCAGAATAAATCCGTAGTCGGCAGTAGGCTGGGCATCAAAAAGGTAATCGGCATGTTTGCCTCCATATGATTTTTCCCAAAGGATGTCCTGGGAATAAATTAAAAAAGGTAAAAAAAATAGAAGTAGGTAACGTTTTTTCATAAGCAGCTGACCAATTTATAAATATTCAGCAACAAATTTATGAGACACAACTGACAAAACCCTATGGTATTTTATCTTCTAATCGTGATTTTTTGAGCAACAAAAGAACAAAGTATGTAAGATGCTAATTGTCAGAAAATTAAATAAAACGTGTTTTATAAAAAATAAAAAAAACAGGTGTTTATACCTAGCTTTTTACTTACACTAAGTGAGTATATGTCAAAGCAATTTTACAGCACCATTGATATTTTGCAACGCTGTATTAATTTTCGAAGACTCCTGTTAATCATACTGCGGACAGATTTTTTTTTTAAGTTCATAATTTCTCGTACATTTTTCTAATTCGGCAATAGCTGAAATCTGTCATAGGGCATGTCCAGTTCTTTCATTGCCTTTTGCGTTTCGGCATCCTCTTCCTCTTCTGTTTCTGCTGCCATTTTTGACATGTATTCGAATTTGCGAAATGCTGCCAACAAAATTCGGTGCTCTTTTTAGCATATAAATACATATCGCAGTCTTTAAAAGCCTTTGAAAATATTCTTTTAATTTTACGATAAAGTTGTTAAAAAAGTATTTCCATTATTTTAGAATAAATTTCTGTGTTTTGATATACACCTGAAAAAAACTGAGCCCCGGAACCATAAGCAAAAACCGGAACAGGTATTGCTGTATGATCATTTGTACTAAAACTTCCCTGTACATATCCCTTGGTTATACTGCCGTCGATTAATGATAATCCTCCTGTTTCATGATCAGCAGTTACAATTAAAAGCGTTTCAGGATTTTTATCTACAAACTCCATTGCCTCACCCACCAATTTGTCAAAGTCAAGCATTTCGCGAACTACATATTCTAAATCATTTTTATGTCCGCCGTGATCAATTTGTGCTCCTTCGGCCATAATAAAAAATGGATTTTTTGTTTTAGAGAAAACCGTAGTTGCTTTCGATAAAGATCGGGTCAAAAAATCTCCTCTCCCCTCTTTTACAGACACAACTGCCGAATCATCTAAAACAACCATTTTATTGTTTTTAATGGTATCTAAACTGCTAAACTTATCTGAAAATGTGTATCCTTTTTCAATGAGCACTTGAGACAAATCTTTTCCGTCTTTTCTGGCTTTAAATTCTTTTAGTCCGCCTCCGATTAAGATATCAGACGGATTGCTTAAAAAATCATAGGCTATTGGTTCACTGTAACTTCTTTCAGGCTGATGCGCATAAAAAGCTGCGGGAGTTGCATCAGTTATATTTCCTGCAGAGATAATGGCTGTTTTGAAGTTTTTCTTTGTTAACTGCTGTGTAATTAATTCCAAAGGTTTTCCGTTTTCATCAACGCTGATAAATCGGTTATTGGTTTTATTCCCTGTCGCCATTGCTGTTGCCCCGGCCGCAGAATCTGTAATGTAACTATCTGAAGATTTGGTAACTGAAAGTCCCTGCGTTGGAATATTAAAGATATTCAACTGTCCTTTATTCGCCGTATAACCGGCGTAAAGCTGAGCTAATCCCATTCCGTCACCAATAAGGAGGATTACATTTTTTGGTTTCTTTTTAGCAAAAGATGGTGAATTTTTAGGAATATATGCTGTATGAAACTCTGTATTTTGATAAAAAGTTCTTTTGAGATTATGGATAAATTGGGTCAATGCCGCAACATTATCTGTACCAATAAAGTCCACTTTTAAATTCATCAGAGTCATCCAGGTATTGACATTATCCTGCGTAGCCCAGAATCTGATCTTTTTATGCTGATCGTGTACTTCCTTAATAGCCGACTGCATCTTTTGAAAATCAGCCTGCGTCAAAACACCCTTGCCATTCCATATGGTTATGTTTTTTAAATCTTCGCTGATCATTTCAACCCGTGACAATTCTTCCGGAGAATAATTTTCATTAAGTCTTCCGTCAAAATAGACAAACTCCGGATATGTTGTCCATTGCGATGGTGCAGGTCTGTTTCCTGAAATCACTACTTTAATGTTTTTATTGGAAATGATTTGTGGAAATGCCTGAAACTGCTGTACAATTGCTTTTAAGGTAGCATTGGCATCAGATTTAATATCTATCATCAGGATTAAAGCCTTGTTATCAGGATATATTTTTCCTGACAGGTTTTTAAATTTAAGTAAAATCGGTTCGAGATACAAACTCCTTAGTGTGTTGTTTTGCGTAATTTCATTTGAGGTATGCGCTACGAAAAGCTCATTGTTTACCAGAAAAACGTCTGCTTCAATAACACCTGCTTCATTAGAATAAGCTCCATAAAAAGGGAGTGGACTGGCATAATCGTTATGCGAATGTATGTTCGATGAACTGTATTCCTGTGCTTGTGCAAGCAGAAAAAATTGGAGGCAAAAAAGGGTTATTATTTTTTTCATTAAAATAGGAATTATTCATAAGCAAAGCCGTAGGTAACTTTGTTTAGAATTTATTTATCAATTTATAGTTTCTGATTTTTTGTTTTTATTTTTACAACTGCAGACTTGGGGGAGCCTGCAGCGTAAAAAAACTAAACAAAACACTTGAAAACTAACTATTAATTGTTTTACCTTCTATAGCTTTTTCCTATTTTACTAAATAAAAATGAGTTAAGCCAATAAGGTAAAACTGATTTATTGAATGCTTTTTACTTTTTTATTTCGGTACTGTAGATCACTTCCCCTTTTTCATTAACAGCCTGTACATATAAAGTATCAGCTAAAACTGAAAACACCATAAAACCATATTCTGATGAAGCCAGTTTGCTAAAAGGTAAAGTGTCTATTGCGGTAGCCTCTGAAGCTGATCCTGAAACAAAATAATGGATTTTTCCTTCTGGCAAAAGGTGTTGTAAATCATGATCGTGTCCGGCGATATAGGCATCTGCTTCGCATTTGTCTAAAAGTGATTTTAATGATTTACGAACGGCTTTGGTATCATAACTTTCTCTTCTTTTTAGAGTTGCCGTGAACAATGGGTGGTGTCCAACAACTAATTTCCACTTCACGCTTTTAGGCGCAGTAGTAAGCGTTTTTACAAGCCATTTTTTTTGTGCAGTAGAATCTTGTGAAATTACATTTTTACCATACTGTTTACTTTTATAAAATTCAGGAATTAATGGGTTAGTATCTATAAAAGCGATTAAAACCTGCTGATTAGGATCTCCATTTATATTGAATGTTTCACTATAATATCGGGCAGGCATGTTCCAGCGGCGGCTTATTTTTGAATAGGCAACCTGTGCATCCGGATTACCGGCATAATCATGGTTTCCTAATACAGGATACCAGTTCCAGTGGAGTGAAAAATCAGTATAAATATCTTCAAAAGAAGATTTCCATTGCGGGTCATATTCACTTGCAACACCAACCGGATAAAAGTTATCACCGGTAGAAATGATAAAATCACGATTAATTTCTTTAGCAGTAATACCCATCTGCTTCGCTACGGGAATTTGATGATCTTCACCAAATCTCCCCCAATCTCCCATTACAATAAAATTAAGTGAATTAGGGTATTTTTTAATAGTGGTATCTTTTTTCTGGGCAGCAGCAAAATTTAAGGAGAGTATGCAGATATACAGTATCAATCTATTTTTTTGTGGTATTGGCATTTTCATTTTTTTATGATTAAGATTGAAGGCTGTTTTGTTTATTATGATACAATCAGCCTTCAAATTATATATCAGAATTTAGTTAATATCCTTGGTTTTGTACTAAATATCCAGGAACATTGGATGCTCCGTCAATTGCAACCTGTGGAATTGGAAATAGTCTGTGATTTACATCAGTATCTGATTTTTCTGTCCATTTATCTTCATAATGTCCAAAACGAATTTGAGTTGTTCTTCTTAAACCTTCCCAGTAAAATTCAAAACCATATTCCCTGTACAAAATGTCTAAATTGATTGACGGAAGCGCAGCCGGAATTGGAGCTCTGGCGGTTCTTGAAGTTCTTACTGTATTCATGTCGTCTAATGCTTCACCAATAAGTCCTTTTCTTAGTTTCGCTTCAGCACGCATCATATAAATTTCAGCATATCTAAGCAATACCATATCTACACTGCTAAGAGTATTTCCATCTGGAGAAGTATGGCTAAACTGGTATTTTGAAACTCTATATCCGGATTTATGGTAACTTCCTTCATTAGTAAAATCAATTTTTAAAGTAAGATTTACATAATCCACATTTTTATCAACACCATTTCCTTTTATCTGCTTAACCGGATAAATCCTGTATCCTCCATCACATTTAAAGAAAGCGCCATTAGCATCTTTTCTTGCTGCCCATGGAATACCTCTCATAATTCCTCTGTCAATTTCAAAGTCTTCTGCTTTTACACAATAATAATGATCCTGATCGTTTAATGGTGAAAGCCCGGTTAGGTCTTTTAAGTGAGCCGGAACTTTAGCATTATCTTTGTAAAATCGTGAGTCAGCATCGGCAGGATCTACAGCTCCGTAAGCATCAACCCATGTCTGATAAAAATCTGATGTAATAGCCGGCCCATCAGTTCCGTCTGCATTAATAGATTCAGGTCTTGGGAACATGGATCCCGGTATGGACCAATAAGCCCAGCGATTATGCTCATCAGCTAAAACCCCACGTTGATCTATGGCAAAAATTAATTCCTTATTGGAGTTATTGTTATCATCAAATAAATCAAAATATTCCGGAGATAAACTGAATTTACCTGAGTTTATAATATTATCTGTATACTTAATGACCTTATCCATATCAGCAGTTGCAAATTGAGATGTTCCATAAGGATCACGGTAAACAGCAGCATTTAAATATAACCTTGAAAGAAGTCCCCAAACTGCAGCCTGTGTCATTCTTCCAGGGCCTTTGTCTGTATTAATTACATCAGCAACAGACAGTAACTCACTTTCTATATAAGAAACAGCATCTTGTCCTCTTAGTATTTCTGAAAGATTTGCCGATGATTCTTTTTTAAATACAAGTCCCCAACTATCTAATGTCTGCATATTCAAATAAGCTCTTAGGGCTTTCATTTCATAAAGTGCTCCTTGTGCTTCAGTATTTCCTCCTTCTGCAAGAGGCGTTAAAACTTCAATAGCGGATAATGTTCTTGAAATATTTGTAGTAAGGGCATTCCATGTGCTTGTAACCAAGTCATTAGTGGATGTTATGGTATGCGCATGTACTGCTAAATATTTACCTCCGTCGTACCAGTCAGTTCCTCCTCTGTAAGGTAAAATACCTTCGTCGCTGGCAATTAACTGCAATCCAAAATTGTTTGTATGATACCATGTCGATTTTAATTGTCCATATGCCGGAGCAATTGCACCTGTGATTGCTTGTGCCTGTCCTGCACCGGTCAAGGATTCATCTAATACTTTTTCTTCTAAGTCTGTACAACTCCAGTTAAATAGCAAACTGAATGCAAGACCTGCTATTATTATTTTATTTTTCATATTTTGTTATTTTTGATTAAAATGCTACGTTTAAGCCAAATACAATGGTTCTGCTTCTTGGGTAACTGAAATAGTCAATACCAAACGACTGAATTTCGCTAACTGCTGTTCCGGTGTTAATTTCAGGATCATAACCGCTGTATTTTGTGATTACAAATAAGTTTTGTCCTGTTACCGAAAGACGAATGTTATCCATTACATTATCAAGTCCAATCGAACCTGGTCTTAAATTATAACCTAGTGTTGCATTATTTAATCTTAAGAAACTACCGTCCTCTAAATATCTGGTAGAAACGGTGTTTGAATTAGTAGCCGCTTCATTTAAATATTGTGAAGCTCTATCTGTAGTGTTAAAAGAATTTGCAAGCTGCCCTCTGTTGAATGAACTCATGGCAACATGGTTGTAAATTTTATTACCTCCAGCACCATTAAAATTAGCACCAAAATCAAAATTCTTATATTTTAAGTTTAAATAAAAAGCATATACATAATCCGGTAATGCACTTCCTGCCACGATACGGTCATTGTCAAGAATCTGACCATCCTGATTTGTATCTGCAAACTGGTTCAAACCATCGGCACCAATTCCTGTAAATTCATACATATAAAAAGAACCAATAGGATGTCCTGTAAGTATTCCGTTTATGGTTGCTCCAGTTTGACCGCTTCCTTGCGCTGCTCCGGTTGTTAAAATTTTATAAGGTGAGTTTTTTACTTTATTATCTGTAAAAGATACATTTCCACCAATACTATACGAAAAATCTTTACTTTTATCGCTACTGTAATCCAAAGCAATTTCAATACCATTGTTTTGAACTTCCATGTTATCAATGTTTGTCCAATGCGTTTTTGCAGGTTGAATAGGGTCTACAGGAGTTATTTCTAATAAAATATTATCTGAAACTTTGTTAAAATAATCAACAGTACCTGATAACTTATTATTGAATAAACTAAAATCTAAACCTATATTGGTTTGTGTTGATACCTCCCATTGAAGATTTGGATTGGCTAAACGCGTATAGATTGAACCATAAGGATAGCCGCTTAACTCTGTGGTAGTTGGATCCAGTGGGTAAGTATCATATCCGTGGATACTTTCTGTATAACTTGTTTTTGTTTTTTTAGAAGGTATTTCCTGAACACCGGTTTGTCCCCAGCTTGCTCTTAATTTAAGATTATTCAAGATCTCAGATTCTTTTAAAAAATCTTCTTTTGTAATATTCCATCCCAATGCCACAGATGGAAAATATCCGTAATTGTTGTTCTGACCAAATTTAGTAGATCCATCAGCACGAAGGGTTGCTGTAAGCAAATATTTACCTTCATAACCATAATTTAATCTTCCGAAAAAAGACTGAAGCTCATTTTCTACTGCAGACGAAAACTTAGTTCTAAGCTCAGTTGCTGCTCCTATTTGATTTTTTGGTTCTACATCGTTATCCGGAAATCCTCTAAAGTTATAATTCTTTTGATTTACTTGTGTTTTCTGGTAAGACTGACCTGCTAAAATGGTAAAACTATGGGCTTTAACATTAAAATTATACGTCAGTGTATTTTCATACAAAACATTATTATTAGTGGTCATAATATTGTTTAAAGTACTTTCAGTTGTATTAGTATCCGAAGTATATGGCAAAACTTGAATATCTCTTTCAGCCATAGAATAATCAACTCCCAGATTAAACTTATAAGTTAATCCTTTTATAAGTTCGTAAGATGGTGCAATGTTAGCCAAGATACGGTTGTTGTTAGTCTCATCAGAGTAAATTCTTTGACTAATCAAAGGATTTACAGCATCATTACTTAAGTTGGTATTTAGTTGCCCATTAACATAAACTGCATCCGTTGGGTTCATTGTCAGCATGCTCCCCACTACACCTCTGGCATCCGGTCTTGAATTTTCAAGTTTTGTGGCAGTCATGTTAAAAGCAACATTAAACTTATCGTTTAGTGCCTTTTGATTTAAATTCAAACGTCCTGAATAGCGTTTTAAATCACTATTTCTCAAAATACCTTCCTGATTGTCTACCCCCACAGAAGCTGCATAAGTTGATTTATCAGTTCCTCCGCTCATAGATAAATTTAAGTTTTGAGAAACACCGGTTCTGGTTAATTCATCCTGCCAGTCTGTACTTGCACCTCCGTCTTGTAAATTTCCGTTTATAGCAGCAACTTGTTTTCTAAATTCATCAGCACCAAAAACATCTACTTTATTAGCTAATGTTGAAAATCCGGTAGTCATATTAAGGTTAATCTGAGTTCTGCCTTTTGTTCCTTTTTTAGTTGTTATTACAATTACTCCATTTGCAGCTCTGGATCCATAAATAGCAGCAGCAGATGCATCTTTAAGAACCTCAATACTTTCGATATCCTGCGGGTTGATAAAGTTTAATGGGTTTGTAGCAACACCATTATTAGAATTGTCAAGAACAAATCCGTCTACAACATATAAAGGTGTTGTTCCCGAACGTAAACTTCCAACTCCCCTGATAATGATATCCTGAGAAGCACCTGGTTCACCACTTGCAGCTATAACATTAACCCCTGCAACTTTACCCTGAATCAATTGTCCGGCATTTGCCACAACTCCTTTGTTAAAATTTTCACTTTTTACAGAAGAGATCGCTCCCGTTACATCAGATCTCTTTTGAGAACCGTAACCTACAACTACTACTTCGTTTAAAGTGCTTACCTCTTCAGTTAGTGAAACAGTCAATTTTTGGTTAGCCAAAAAAGAAACTTCTTTTGTTTTAAATCCTACATAAGAAAAAACTAAAATACCTTCGTTTTGCTGTACTTTAATTTTAAAATTTCCATCAAAATCCGTTGTAACGGCCCCTCTTGGTTCTCCCTTAATATAAACTGAAACTCCTGGTACAGGTACATTTTCAACATCTGAAAACACAGCTCCCGATACCGTTCCCTGCGCATAGGAATAGGACATACATCCTATGGCAAGAATTAACAATGCATAAATTT
>CBFGNY010000025.1:0-35440 GCA_965650235.1 uncultured Flavobacterium sp.
TTGGAATATTTTGGCCATGTCTTTGGTAAATCGATTCTGTGCCTTCCCAGCTAATGGAAACAGCTCCGATATCTTTAAGAAAATTATAAGCTGCATAACAGATTGAAGCATTTGATGTTGCGGTAATTTTTACCCTGTTTCCAACGGTTTTTACTTCAAACGAATCTGAATTGTTTTGATCTTTGCTATCGGCAATATGCAAGTCAAACTCTTTTGCACGATTGCCAATAAGTCTTTCTATTACGGCAATGGAACTTTTTGTATCCTTATCAATTTGAGAATACACATTTGGTGCTAACAAAAATAGCATCACTAAAAACGGAATTACACTATTTATTACCGAATTTTTAATTTTCAAACACTCACTTCTCATATAGAAACACATTTATTAGATTAAAACCAGCTTATTATTTTAAAATACAAGTACAAAAAATAGGGAGATCATACTCAATCTCCCTATAAAATCAACATAAAAACTAACTCAAAATTTAACTCAATATTCATTAAAATATTGACATAAAACACTCTAACATCTAATAACCTTCAAATAAAACCAGATGCTTAACTAATGATAAAATTATGGAGAAAGAATTTTTAAGGAATGGACACTTCATTCAAAACAATGGACATATTATCCATATTTTTAAATTCTTTAATGGTTGATTGGGAAAGACCTAAATGATGGAAAAATGTTTGATTTTTTAAATATTTTTCATGGATAATATTTTCTTCAAATCAGCAGTTTGTAAAACAATATTTTGATATTGTTAATTCTTATCTTTGAACAATACCCGTAAACTATTGAAAAATAGGAGTATATTTTTAAAAGCGCTAATTGATACATGTAGCATTGTTAAGTTAGCTAAAACTACTATTTTGGATTCTATACATTGAAAGCAATACTAATTATTAAAATTTTCATAGTAATTTAAAAGAAGTATTGTAGAACAGTTGGGAGATGCTAAAGCTGTCAGGCCTGTTTCGCAAAGGGCATCAATCCTGCAAATTTGATCTTTGGATGAGTTTAATTTGCCTAAGGTTTTATCAAAGGCTTCAATGGTTTCAATGGCATTTTTAACAATCCTTATTAACTGCTTAAAATCTTTAGGAGACAGCATATTTTCTTTTACATAATTTTCCAGCCTTGCTCCTCTTCTGTATTTTGGATATTCTTCAAGTCCCATGAAGTTCAGCATCCAGTCCTTATTATAATATCCTATGGTTTTAATAATTCCTATATAATCTGCAATTAGTTCATCATGCAGGTTGTTGGAGGCAAGTCCATATTTTTTTAGGGTATATAAATGGGTAAATTCATGTTCTTTTCTAATCGAAGCCGAATATGAAATCCATAAATCTTCAGGCAAACCTAATTGGCTCGCAGGTACATTACTGTATGGTTTAGTACTCAGGACAATCAATTTATCCTTATATAAAGGCTTGTTGAGAATTACATTAGAAAACTCTGTGTACCAATTTCCTGAAGGATTATTTGCTAGCCAGTTGTTTTTTATGTTATTCAGCTTCTCCCAATTATTAATACCATTTATTAACGCTGCACCCATTGAAGAAGGAATTTCTACAGGATTATTTTTGTGCAATAAAGACTGGATTATTTTTACAAAATCTTCCTGATTTGAGATTGTTAAAGTTGGTATTTTACCTCCTATACTTTCATTAATATCCAGTTTTATACCTTTTAAATCAGTTAATTTCAGTGAAGTTTTCAAATTTGTAATATTCGCTTTACCTCTTAATACGAAGTCTTTGTACAATTCGGTTTTTTCGATTCCGGTTTCTATTGGAAAATTCAACTGAGGATAGCATCTTTTTAATAAATCAAATGTGTTTTTTCTATTACTTTTTTTCGAATGTTCATCCCAAAATTGAATATCTGATTCTTCAGAAAAGGTTGAAAAATAAGGTTTGCTACCCGAATCAAATTTATTCGAAAGATATTCTTTAAGCCTAACTGAAAGATCAAAATAAACCTCCTGATCTACTTTTAAAGGAAATAAACTATCCATTTTTTACGCAATTTGTCGTTTTGCAAGCTGAGTAAATAAACCGTCCATCTGCATTAATTCGTCATAAGTACCGGATTCAGTAATCTCTCCTTTATCTAAAACAAAAATGCGGTCTGCATTTTTTATTGTACTCAATCTGTGCGCGATCACAATGCGGGTAGCCTGAAGTTTATCAAGACTTTCAGCCACAATATTTTGTGTTCTGTTATCGAGTGCGCTTGTTGCTTCGTCCATATACAACAATCTTGGTTTGTGAGCAATTGCTCTTGCGATCATAAGTCTTTGTCTCTGTCCACCGGAAAAAGTTCCTGCACCTTCACTTATAAAAGTGTGCATTTCCATTGGCATGTTTTTGATATCTTCTTCCATTCCGGCCATACGTGCTGCTTCCCAGGCGTCATCTAAAGTCAATTCTGAATTCCCTACAATATTTTGGTAAATACTTCCGGACATTAGTGCTCCATTTTGTAATACTACTCCAATTTGTCTTCTTACCAATTCTTTATTCATAGTATCAAAGGTATTTCCGTCGTAAAATATAGAGCCCAATTCGGGATGTTCAAAGCCCAAAAGGAGCCTCATAATGGTTGATTTACCGGAACCGGAAGCACCAACAAAAGCTACCATTTCTCCGGGTTTAATTTTAAGTGTTATGTTTTTTAATATTAAGGGCTGATTCTCATCATACCTAAATGAAACTGAATTCATTTCAATTTCACCGGCTAATTCTCCCGGATCAATACTTTGTTCAATCGATTCTGTTTCTTCTTCTAAAATTGGTTTGACCCTTTCATAAAGCGGAATAACATTTAGTGAAGTTATAAAAGCCATACTTAACCTTAAACTATCACTTAAAAATTTATTAAATGCTGTAATAAAAGCCATAAAGGCACCCACAGTTATCATACTAGTTACCTTATCGGCATTAAGAACTGTATAATAAATAAAAGAAAAGAAGAAGATGCTTGTAAAAAGCGGGTATGAACTATTAAAAACTTCTACAAAATTTTGATAACTGCCTGAGCTGAAACCTAAGCTTTTTAGTTTTGAAAATTTCCCTGCCCAAAGAGCAAAAACCCTTTTTTCTCCGCCTGTTATTCTTATTTTACTGATTCCTGATAAAAATTCAAAAAGAAAACCCTGAATATCCCCCTGATATTTAGAAACTTCCCTGTCGTATTTTAATTTCAAACATCCAATAGCAATCATAAATATAACAGCAATTACAGCCAGCCCCACTCCAACCCAGGCCAAACTTGAATCATAGTAAAAGAGAAGAAGTAAATTTACAAATGAAAATGCGCCGCTCAAAACGGCTGTCATCAGGGTATTGGATAATATCTGCCGGATAGAATTAATACTTAAAACCCTGTTTGTGAGATCACCAGCGGTATATTTTTTATAGAAGGTTACTGGCAATCTTAATATATAATCCATAACACCGGCTTGTAAATTAATACTGGATTTTGATTCTACCCGCATTTGCAAAACTCCCTGAATGAGCTGCAATCCGGCAGTAACCAGACCTATTATAATCATAATGCTAAAGACTTCAAAATGGATGGATCTGTCTGCAGTTGGTATGACATCATCGAAAATTATCCCTGAGAGAATCGGAATCAGCAAGCCTATTAAGCTGCCTGCAAAAGAAGCAAGGATCAATAGCTTTGCATCTTTTTTTACACCATTCATGGCAAAATTTAATACCTTTTTCATCGAATTCATTTTGACATTGAATCCTGAAAAAAACATATATCCAATTGGTTCTAATTTTTCAGCAATTTCCTGATTGATAATAGACTCTGTTCCTTTACATAAATTTTTAATTAAATAGGTGTCTGAAGTTTTTTGTATTAAAGCAACTGGTTCATTATCCGGTTTTAAAAAAGCCAGTAAGTGACCGTTTTCTTCTTTCCACCACACATCTCTTAGAATGATTTTACGCACTCGTACCTTAGAACTTTTTGCAATAGCGTAAAGCATATTATTTGCACTATTTTGATTTGTTTCAATATGTTTGGGTTCTTCAAATTTAAAGCCAGTATGATCTCCTATTAACTGGCAAGTTGAATAAAGTATGCTTTGCTTATTTGCATTTTTTGATGAAATGTGCGGCACACTTTTTTTATTGCCCGAAACTATGGCTTTTATCTTTTCAAGTGTGTGTGTTAACTCATCTTCTTCATTTGTAAGTTTATCGTTAAAATGGGCATTTTCTAATAATATATTGCTTTCTATATTTTTACTAAGCTGATTATAAAAATGAGTTTGTATTTTTTCTAAAGAAATTAAGAAATGAATTTCTTCCTCAATAACTTCCCTGGTGCTTAAGATTTTTATTTCTGAATTATCAGATAATGATTTTATCCATAATTTATTAGACACAGGTATTGGAAAACCGGTTTCATCATTAGAATTGAGATTTATCTCATCTGAAAAAACTGAAATGCTTCCTTGAAGTAAGCTAACCCAATTTATTCCATTAGAAGGATATGCAATAGTATTTTTATTCAGGTATAATGTATCGAAATCATTAAGGGGAGTATAAACCCTTGGCGCATTGTTGAAACTTAATTCAGTTGATGTTTTTAGTATCCACTTATTAATCATGTTTTTTAAAAAGAAACGATCAACATTCAAGAGATCACTTTTTTGAATCGACAGCAGTTTAGCTTCGTTTGAAAAAACAACCAGCCTAATATTATCGGTACATTCCTGAGGTAATAAACTAAATAATAATTCTCCGTGCTTAGCAGAATAAAGATATTTTAAGGCACATAAATATTCTCCCTGCTCATCAATTTTAGTATGAAACACATTTACTTCGCCCGAAATAATCATCCAGAAACTGTCCGTATTATTCAGAATCAATGGTTTTTCGACACCGATGTGGATTTTCTCTTTTACTGACATATAGCTAAATTTATTTTGTTTCAATCAATTGAGAATAAACACCATTTAATTTTAATAACTCCTGATGAGAACCACGTTCGACTATTTTTCCGTACTCCATAACAATTATTTCGTCACAATCAATTATGGTACTAAGTCTGTGTGCAACAATAAGGCAGGTGCATCCTCTTTTCTTAATGTTGTCCATGACAGTTTTTTCAGTGGTGGGATCTAAGGCGCTGGTAGCTTCGTCCATTATCAAAATCGTCGGATTGCCGGCTAATGCCCTTGCAATTTCAATGCGTTGGCGCTGTCCTCCGCTAAAGTTAGTTCCGCCTTCCATCACAGAACTGTCATATCCATCATTTCTGGCCGAAATAACATCGTGAATAACGGCATCACGAGCCGAATTTATAATGTGTTTCTCCGGAATCATGGAGTCCCAAAAAGAAATATTTTCCTTGATGGTACCATTAAAAACAATGACATCCTGATCTACTACTGCCAATGAACTTGTAATAATATGTCTTGAAATATCTTTCCTGTTTTTACCGTCAAGCAAGATTTCACCATTCCACGGATCATAAAGCCCGGAAGCTATTTTTGCTACTGTAGATTTGCCGCTTCCAGAGCCTCCTACTAATGCAACCCTGCTTCCGGGCCTTAGTTTTAAATTGAAATTTTCAATTAATGCCGGCATAGTAGTGTTATATCCGAATGTTACATTTTTCATTTCGAAATAACCAATCAATTTATTTTTATGCTCTTCATGATTTGAATGCTTGACATTTTCTTCTGGTTCTTTTTCCCTAAACTGATTATCAATTTCATAGTTAAGGACATCATCAATACGCCCCATATCGCCCTCCATTTCATGAAGCATCGTTCCTACGGTTACAAGCTGGTTAACTGGCGAAATAAAATTTGACATTAAATAAGTGAACGCAACCAAAGCTCCCAAAGTCATTTCTCCGTTCATAATTTGCAAGGCTCCTAAACCTAAAATTAAAGAGTTTGTTAAAGATGTAATCAGGTTAGGCAAAACATTAAGCCTGATGGTTAGCCATCCTAATTCCTGCTGGGCATTCATTACTTTGGCTAAATATCCTATCCAGTTGGTAAAAAAATCATTTTCCCTTCCAGAGGCTTTGAGTGTTTCAATCATGCTAATTCCGGAAGTGGTAGTACCTAACAGTTTTCCGGTTTCATTACTTAACCTTCGGCTTCCGTCTTTTCTTGCTGTAGAAACGTATTTCAGAATAAAAATGTTCAGGCAGGCCATGAAAATTCCAATTAAGGTCAATGTAACATCATACGAAAACATTAGGGATGCATAAAATACTACAGCAATAATGTTTAAGGCAGCATTTGCCAGATCTCCACTTAATAATTTGGCGACCTTATCATTCAGTGAAACCCTGTTGCCTACTTCTCCACTATAGCGCTGTGTAAAAAAAGCTATTGGCAAATGAAAGACATGCCAAAGAAATTTACTGGAGGTAACCAGAGCCAGTTTTGTTTCTAATTTTAGCAAAAAATATTGCTGCAGATAAACCAAAACAGCATTAATAATTAATATTCCTCCCATGATCAGAAGCAAAGGCATTACAAATCCTGAGAAATTGTTTATCAGATACTTATCAATAAATACTTTAAGAAACGAAGGAATTACCAAACCGGGAATTACTAAAAACAAACTGGCTAATATAATATAAGAGATACTTGATTTAGAATTTGCTACGCGTGACAATAACGAAGACATTAATCCTCTTTTTTCGTTTCCTTTTTCAAATGCCTCATTGGTTTCAAAAGTCAAAACAACGCCTGTGTAGCAATCATCAAATTCCTGGTGCGTTACAGAATATCTTCCTTGTGCCGGATCACTTAAATATACTTTATTTTTAGTAAATCCTTCTAAAACTAAGAAATGGTTAAAATTCCAAAAAAGGATGGCCGGAGTTTTAATCTGCATAAGCTTTTCAATAGATTTTGCATAACCTTTTGCATCTAATCCAAACTCTTTTGCGGCTTTTATAATGTTTGTTGCTTTTAATCCATCTCTGGAAACACCACAAGATATTCTTAATTTTTCAAGAGGGACAAACTTACCAAAATGACCTAAAATAATACTCAAGGCTGCAGCACCGCATTCTACGCTTTCCATCTGTAAAACAGTTGGAACCTTAATGGGCCTGGCTTGTTTTTCTATAACAAAAGTTGTACTGGTTGCCATTTGTATTTATTAATATAAATCAAAAAATTTCTTGAATGCAGGAACTACAATTGTTACAGGAGGCTCTTCCCTGATGGTAACTTTTCCCATACATGAAGTTCCTTCTTTTATAAAAACGTCCGGTCCTTTTGCTGATGTCCATTTGAATCCGCTGTAAGATTCCGGGTCATTTTCAAATTCTACATGAACTTCAAATAAGGGCCCTGATGCTAAAAGACCTTTTGCCATCTGGTCATTTTTAATCAAAGTCAACATACCTTGTTGTGTTACAGGAAAGTCAGAAACATAGGTTACTTTTCCTTTTATAAAGCCATACTCCTGAGGCTGAACAGTTGAAGGAACTACTAGGGCTTCCATTCCCTTTTTAATTTTTTTTCCATCCTGTGATGGAATATAGAGAACTCCTTTTAACTGTGAATGCTTGGCTTTACTAAGGTTTTTGAGTTTAAACAAGGGGGTTCCTTCACCTACGACAACTCCGGCATCTGTCAAAACCTCTACAACTTCACCATCATAAGGACTTTTAATATTTCTTTGATTATCGTAGCGTTCTGTTAAAAACTGTAAATTTCTTTCGGCTTCTGCGATTCTTTGGTTTTGCAGTGTCACTTTCTGCTGCAGGTCAAATCCTAAATCATGCTGTTGGTTTGATGTTTCTGCTTTTTGGCCTTTCAGTCTTTCTATGGCATTTTTCGAAACTTCAATCTGCTGTTTTGTGTTTGCAACTTCAGACTTCGTTATTAATCCTTTGCTGAGCAGTTCGTTTTCTGATTCCAGCTGATTATTCAAAAACAGCAATTTCTTTTTTTCTGATTCTATTTCCCCCTGAATACTGACACGTGTCTGTTTGATTAATTCACCTTGTAATTGCGTTCCCTGATTTCCATAGGATGATAATTTTCCCATCTCAAATTTTCTGTCCAAAACAACGGCTTTTGCATCTTCTATTTGCTGCAGCAGCTGTGGCTGTTTTATAGTTGCAATTATGTCTCCTTTTTTTACTTTATTGCCAATAGCGACTTTTAATTCTACCAACTGTCCTTGTGAAGTAGCCACAACCTCATGAACTTCTCCTCCCAGAACAACCCCAATTACATCTAATTTAGTTTTTACTGTTCCTGCAAATGACCAGACTACTCCTGTAAACAAGGCTAAGGCAACCGTAATAAGGGCAATCCAGGCTTTTGGTCCTGTAACTTTTATTAACTGATCTAACTTTTCTGGAGTAGAAAGCTTTTCTAAAGCTGATTTTCTGAAAAAACTTGCTGACATGATTTCCGATTTTTATTAATTTATATTGGGTACAGTATAAAATGCATTTTGAATGACATTAAAGTCAAGGTTTTCTTTAGAAACAAGAGTACCTGTTTCATGTCTGAGGCTGATAATTGCATTCGAAAACTGCTGTTCTGCATTAAGATATTCCAATTCTGAATAAGTGTATCTTTCCTGAAACTGCATTAAATTAAAAAGAGTGGTTAAGCCCATTTGAAATTTTATCTGTTCGTTGTTAAAAGCTTCCTGATAAAACGCCATCGACTCTTTTGCTTTCTCAAGAATCAAAACGCTGTTGTTTAAATTATTAAACGCAATATTGACATTTAACGCAATGTTTCGCTGCGTGTTATCACTTATTACTGCCTGATCTTTTACGGCAATTTTACTGATTGAATAATTTCCTTTTGCAATATTATTATTCAATGGAAATAAAAATGTCAATCTTGCACCGCCTCCAACATCCTGCCCCTGATTATTAACAAAAGAAGTCAGGGTTTTATCTACTCCGTTACCTGTGCTGGTGCTCCCATAATAGACAAAACCAGTCAGATCCAATTGAGCCTTCCTATTGTTTTCGGCTAATTGGTACTGAAGTTCTACAGCTTCAGTAATCTTTTTTACCGCTTTTATATCTCCCCTGTTTTCTACAGCGGTTTTAATAAAAGCCTCTTTATTGGTGTTTTCGTTGTAACCACTTCCTTCAACAGCCGGAAAATCATTAATGGGAATACCTAATTGCTCACTTTCCTCATCAGATAAACCGATAGCTCTTCCTAAATTTATTCTTGAGTTGTATAAATTTTGCCTTGCAATCACGGTTAATCTTTCCTGATTGGTCAAATCTGCATTAATTTGGGCAAGATCTCCCCGAGGTTTTTTATCAGCTTTAACCAATTCTTTTGTCATTTCTAACAAGTTTCGAACCCTGGCCTCATTCTGCATATAAACGTCCAAACTTTTAAAAGCAGTATAATAGTTCCAATACGCTACGCCAATCTGTAAAATTTCATAGGAGTTGGTGAATTCATAGTCATATTTATTTTTATCAATATAAAGGCTTGACACTCTTTCTCCTATTGTAGCAATTCTTTTTCCCCTCCCTTTTAAAAGCGGTTGTGTTAATGAAAGATTTACAACACCGGTATGATTTCCATAAAAAGGTCCTACATATTCATTAAACGAGTTGAACGGAAAATTGCTGTCGTTGTAGAGGTATTTTACCCCTAAGTCTACAATTTGAGATGTTCGGAATTTTTTTTGCAGACCAGCTGAAAAGTCAACGGTATTAGATTTTAAAGAGTGGTCAATAAATTCGGTTCTGGGATCAGCATCATACAGATTGTATCTGCCGGTTTGGTAAGACAGTCCCGAATTTAAATTATAATCAAATGTACCTGCCTGAACCTGAACACCGGCTTCGGCGGTTTGTATAGCATAATAAGTGCTTTTAATATTTGGATTTTTATTAAATGCAATGCTGGATATTTCAATTAAATCGCATTTAATTTTAGATTGACTATATAAGCTATTTGCAGCAACAATCAATACATAAAAAAAGAAATAGTTAGCCCTCATTTAAAATTTGATATTAAGTTTTATACTCAATTACGCCTGCGAAAACCTGTTTAAAATTTGTCCAAAACGAGAACCAGCCTGTGCAACGCCATCCAATATTTTTGTATCTATTAAATCTTCTTCATCAGGCGTACCGTAACCCAGTTGATCTGTTGTCTTTCTTAATCTGTTTGAAAGAAACAGTGCGAGTGCATAATAAAAATTAGCTTTGAAATCTGGGTTTGTAGAAAGCCTTAACTCTACAACCTGACGGGAAATTTTATATACTGTTGAGGCTTTTTTTGCAATTACAGAAACAGAAGGTGGCCTTGTTTCTAAAAAAGACATTTCTCCTACAACCTCTCCGGCTCCTAATATTGCAATGTCTTCCTTATCGCCATTTTCAGTGCATACCGATAACTGACCTGATAGTATGATATAAAGGCTGTCTATAAAATTGCCTTTCTGAATCAGTTTTTCACCAACTCCTAATTCTATTTTTTGACCATTCTGGATCATCCATTCTACATCTCTGCTATTTAACTGGCCCAGGAAAAAAAGTGTTCGTTTCATAATCTATTTTTTTAAGGTTATACTAATTTATTTGAATTCATGCTGTTGATTAAGACAAAAAGCCTGATGCGTCTGTCATTCGAAATTTTATTAATGCATTTTTCGTAAAGAATCATACAAACTTTCATAATCTGTAGTTCCAGAACCGTTCGAAGTAGCTCCGGTTACTTTGTCCAATTTTTTTTCATCCAATTCAGCATCTCTAATCTGTGGTTTTACAGGAATATTTATATACAAGTATTCTGGATCAGATTGGTCTGCTACCTTGATTTTTTTTCCGGTTGGCAAACTTCTTCCAAAAAACTTTTCCAGTGCTTTTTCAGGATTTGTAAGTAATGATTCTTTAAAATCATCATTCTCCCAAGCTTCGGTAATTATCCTGAAAAATACATCCTGACCCTTTTTTTGTTCTTCTGTTAATATCATGTTTTTGTTTTTAAATTTTATTTTATGCTGGTAATTGTTTGCTGCTACATTTTCATCTCAGAGAATTTATTAACTCTTTGGGCGAAATATCATATTGGCTTGAAAACAACTTTGAGAAATAATGTACATCATTGTAACCCACAGAATAAGCCACCTGCGAAATCGAATTTTGAATATAATTATCGATTATATGTTTGGCTTTGTGCAATCGCAGTATCCGTATGTATTTATTGGGTGTCAAATGAACTAAGCTGGCTATTTTTCTATGTAATTGTCTTTCACTAACTGCCATTTTATATGATAGCTCATATAAATTCATATCATTTTGATTGATTGAACTGTAAATTTCTTTTTCTAAATTTATCAACCAGTCCTGATCCAGTTTTGTAACTTTTTGCGGATTCATTTTATTCAGGCATAAGCTCTGAACATTCTTATTGGTTTCATATATATCAAAAATATCCGGACGCCCCTGAATTGTCAGACTGACAGATTTTGATTTGATTTCTTTTACAATTTCCTCAATAAGATCATTTATTTGTTTGCTGCTGGAAAATATAATTTCATTTTGAGTTGTATTATCCAGGGTATGTGGCTGACTGGCTGTAAGAATCGTATCTAATGGGTTCTTAATGTTTTGAACAATCTGAGTTAAAATATCTGGAGACGACCAATCTATTGTAGTATTTTTTGTAATTTGATTTATCATTTTAATGGAAATTTAATCTGTTAGTCAACAATTTTTAAAAACCCGGCTCTGACAAGTCTTTTTTGTAAATTTTAATCTGTTTGTATCATTCAGAAAGAATGTTTTAAATATTATGCCTGATAATTATATTCTTTATTTTCAAATATTTGACTCGACATTTTATCGATATACTGAGAGGTTACCAAATATTTGTTGTTACAGTAAAACTCCTTCAATCCGTCATAACTCATTGATATTGGGATAGTTTCTGAGCCAAGATAATTAATTGCAGTTCCAATAACTTCTGTTTTTATTCCAAGAAGATTCATGATTCTTAATAATTTGCTGTCACATTCAGCAAAGGCAACACCATTTTTTTGTTCACATATTGGGGCTATAGCGCAAACCATCAGTCTTCTGAATAAGGTTTTATCTTTAATATTTTTTTTTGTGGCAAATCTGCCTATGTGCCATACTGAAGATAATTTTTCCGAATAACTTAATAGGGTTAAAGGGTCAATATCAAAAATTTTTTGAATTGGAAGCCTCGCTTTATAATCCCATTTAATTACCCGTATAGACCCTTGAATATTTCCCGAAAAATCTTTGGCCACAAAAATTTCAGAGTCTTTAAAGTAATTTAACTCTTCATCGTACACATCCTGTGTGTCGTCTATAAGTTCCTTTAAAGTTGCATTTTCGCAATGATGGCTGAAATTCTCTTCAACTACAAACTTTGCTAATTCGGTTAGCTGATCCAATTCTAATCTTTCTAAGTAACTTTGTGTAATAATCATGGCTTTTTGGTTTTATAACAAAGCTAATTTTCCAATATCATTAATTCGCTACACCAAATGGTAGTATTTATTTGAAAATCAATAAACTAACCTTTTGTGTAGTTTATGTTTTTTTATAATTAAGTATTTGAACAAAAAATGAAGCTATTTTAAAAAATTATAAAAGCTAAATTTTATTTACCTGATTGAAGAAAAATTTTACTTGTTTGTTCTTTAACATTTAATTATCTAAAAATCAATCAAAAACATAGAGTATTTTTAAATATGTAACTCTTATTTTTAATTTTTCTCAAATCATCATCACATATATGTAATTATTTTCATACATAATAAAAAACGATTATATTTGAGTAAAACTCTATGAGATGAATGCAGCAGATTTAAATTCATTTTTTGACTCCAGAAATACTATCAACGGTCTAACTGATGGAGAAATGGCCAAAAAACTGGAATATTTAGAGGCGATAAAAGCTTTCTCAAGAGCTACTTATACAAGTATTTATGTTATTGATTATTTGAAGCAGGGATTTGAATATGTTTCAGAAAATCCACTTTTTCTTTGTGGTAATACTGCTGAGGAAGTACTCGAAATGGGATATAAATTTTATTTCAAACACGTACCGCAGGCTGATCTGGAGTTGCTGCTTAAGATCAATTCTGCCGGATTTGATTTTTATGAAAAGGTATCGATTGAGGAAAGGACTAATTATACCATAACATATGATTTTCATTTGAAAAACAAGGAAGGAAAATTAATTTTGATTAATCAGAAACTGACTCCCGTTTTTTTAACTGAAACCGGAAAAATATGGAAAGCAATATGCATTATTTCGCTATCATCTGAACGCAAAGCAGGTAATATTAAGATTTATAAAAATGGCGAAAACAAACTATATAAATACAATCTTAACCTCGCGTTTTGGGAAGATTCTGAAAAAACCTGCTTATCCAAAAGAGAAAAAGAAATTCTCCAACTTTCCAGCAGAGGGTTTACCATAAATGAAATTGCAGAAGAAATATTTGTTTCTCCTGATACAGTAAAGTTTCATAGACGAAAATTATTTGAGAAATTAGACGTTACCAACATTTCTGAAGCCATCACTTACGCTACAAATAATAAGCTTATTTAAAATAGTATTATAACGCTTCTGTTGTATAGGTTTCAATCTTTAAATAACTTATCGCTTAAATAATATTTTTATTAATAAATTCTATTTGGTAAATACCAGCATTTAAAATGCAATTCTTTTTTCATGATTTAATGATGATAGTTTGACTTTAAATATTCTCCAAATAAGGTCAAGTGTCGATATTGTTCTGCCAGACACAATAAAATTTATCTTAATTCATGATCTTATTTTCAAATAAACTTGCAAAATATCATAATTAAAGTGAGTTTTACTCCAATATTATAATTCAATTATTGAAGTTCGATGTTATTTTTTAAAGTGCTATAGAATCTGCAATCAGTACTTTTTGATTATGGAGATCTTCTAAGCTTGCATTTTCTAATTTATCGTATATATTTTCAATTGCATTGCGTTTTATTAAATTCAGTTCTTTTTTATTTGGAAAATGGATGCTTTTGTCTAAAGCTCCAATGTAAAAAGCAGGAATATCGTCTTTTAAGAGCTGCTCTCTTTCAAAATCTAATATAGGAGAACAATAATCGACAACTTTGTAGGCTCTCGACAAAATCTCGAGTTTTAAACCGTATTTTATCGGGTCTGAGAAATATTCTGGTTTGCTTATAAATTGCAGAATTTTTGAGTAAACTTTTGTATGTCGATTAATAAAACGGATTTCTGCTGTATAAAAATTTGTAATTGGAGAATCTTGAGACTGAAGTTCTTTTTTATTATCCAGTATTAAATTATATAAATTTTCAAATCCCGTCGTAAATTCTTTTTCATATGATATAAGGTTCTCAACAGAATCATTGAAAAAAGGTTTGTTTAATTTGTATAATTTCTTTTTTTCAATTTCAGTAACGACGGTCATGCTGTCTTTGTTTGCATTTATAATTTTTAAAACGGGAAAATCAGATTCCAATAAACCCGATGAGCCAAATCCATACATATAATAAGGCAGGTCCAAATACTTTGTTGGAAGAAGTGAAGCATCAAAAATTGTTCTCGAAAGATTGTTTTCCAGTTCTGAAATTTCTTCATTTAATTTTCCTAACGCCGGACTTAAAATAGTTTCATGATCTATTAGTACCGGACTGTTACCAGAGGCAATTATGTTTTCACAATGAAAATCTTTGGCATTCAAAAAATAAGTTACACCAAGCAATATACCGGCGCGTTCATAATATAATTTAATATCTTCTATGGTATCACACTGCGAACTTTCTATAAATTCGAGCCATCCGTAATTCTGTCTTTCAAGTATTTTAAATGTTTTTAATTTTTGCTGTAATTTTTCGTTTATCCAGTTTAAAAAATGATTGTACGAATTAGTAATACCCAGATTTGTGGGCTTATAAACTATCTTAAAAGCATTTTCAAATTCAATAATTACAGTTGACTCTCCATTATGCTGATCGGCAGAACTCAGATGAAGCTTTACAATTTTACCAAACTTTATATTTAAAAGAATTTCCAAATCAGATTTATCAACTTCAAATCTTCTAAAAATATTGGTTATAAAATGAATATAATCAGATGTTTTTTTCGAAAGTTTTCTCGCAAGCATTGGATATTTAAAAAACAATTTTTGAAATTGATCTGATAAATGATCGGTAACAAATTTTTTATAATAAAAATCTTCCACTACATCAGTGGTTTTATTTTCCTTTTTTACTTTATCAAATTCATGAAATAAAACAGCATGAGCAATAGTATAGAAATCATCATATAATGCGTTCTTTAATTGAGTCAACACTAATTTGTCGGGCAGCTGTATGTTTGAAGTTGTCAGATTTTCAATTACTTTTTCTATAAAGTAATCTGTAAAAGGAAGAAAAAAATGGGAAAAAGCTTTTTGAGAGTTTCGAGTATAATAAACCTGGGGCTTTTTATTTAATTCCTCTAAAACATTTTCAAGCACAAAAATCCACTCTGGAAAATGTATCTTTTCCTCAGCATAACTAATATTAGAAATCATTAATGATACAGTTTCATCATCTAGATTATTTGCTGCACAATACTTCGAAAAAATTTCATTTGAACCATCAGTAGAAATTATTTTTTTCCAATAATCTAGATAATCTGAATATTCATTTTTTTCAAAAGAACACTTATACTGCCTGCTCATATTTAATATTTCAAAAGGAGTAAGCGATTTAAAGTATATATTTTTTGATGTAGAAGAAGTTTTCATATTAGTAGTATAAGTGAATTGATTAATAGCTATAAAAAAATAGGTATTGTTAATTTAATTATAGACGAACTATATTAGATTAACAACACCTAAAGAAGTTGCTTTTATGATAATAAATTACCAAAAAGTGATCACGTACTTAGTTCCCCCAGCCGATGCAGATTCCTGTCCACAAGATCTCCAGGTTGAATTGTCCGCCTGCAACAGCTTCTAATTCGGCATCAGTAAGTTCCATGTTTTCCGGATTTGCAGGAATATTGATATAAACTGCAGAATAATCTGTTTGATCTGTAACAATCAGTTTTTTACCTTTTAAATCTAGTGGTTTACCAGATAATTTTTCGATTGCCTGAACTGGATTGCTCACTAATTCTTGTTTGAAAGACTCATCTTCCCAAGCTTTTTTAATGATTGTTTTTAAGTTTTTTTCTGCGTTTTCTCTTTCTTGATTTGTCATGATCGTAATTTTTTAATGTTATATTTTAAAAATTTTTTATACTTTTTTGATTGAAATTAATTTCCCCAGCCAATGCAGATTCCTGTCCACAAGATCTCCAGGTTGAATTGTCCGCCTGCAACAGCTTCTAATTCGGCATCAGTAAGTTCCATGTTTTCCGGATTTGCAGGAATATTGATATAAACTGCAGAATAATCTGTTTGATCTGTAACAATCAGTTTTTTACCTTTTAAATCTAGTGGTTTACCAGATAATTTTTCGATTGCCTGAACTGGATTGCTCACTAATTCTTGTTTGAAAGACTCATCTTCCCAAGCTTTTTTAATGATTGTTTTTAAGTTTTTTTCTGCGTTTTCTCTTTCTTGATTTGTCATGATCTTGATTTTTAATGGTTTATTTAATAGATATTTGTACTTGTTGTTGTTATATTTTAAGGTATTTCTTTAAGGTGGGGAAAAGACTGTTAATCAAGTCCGGCCATACTGTTTGTCCTCCTCCTGCAATTTTTTCTAACTGATCTTCTGTAAGTTCGATATCTTCAATATTTGGTTCACTGGGGATATTTACGTAAACCTTGGATTTATCTGTCTGATCATTTATAACCAGGGTCTTTCCTTCTGGTAAAACAATCTTAGCACCTGTCAGAGTTTCTATTTCTTTTATCGGATCTGAAACCAGGTTCTTTCTAAAATTAACATCCTCCCAGGCTTTGGAGATGATTAATTGTAAAACTTCTTCTTCTTTATTCTGTTCCATGATTTGTTCCTTTTGTATAATGTAAAATTAGAGTTCCATTACATTATAAAAATGCCAAATAAACTGACAAAAAATACTTAATTAGGTATTTTGTCGATCAAAACAAGTCTTTTGTCGATATTATAATCCTTCTTTTCTACAAAATACATTTTTATTTCCCCTTTCCCTTTGGCATAGATATCCCCCCGGTATTGAAACTGAAAACATTTTTCATGCCTGATCAGATTGTATAGAGACTGACTTATATTTACTTTACCGGCCATTCCGTTGCTTTCTACCCTGCTGGCAGTATTTACGGTATCGCCCCAAACATCATATTGAAACTTTTTCACTCCCACAATTCCCGCAACAATTGGTCCGGCATGTATACCCAGACGCATTTCAAAGGCCGGCTTGTTTATAATTGAGTTTTGAATTTTTCTTTCTATCATGAACTCCTGCATTTCTAACCCCGCTAAAACAATGTTTTTTATTGAAGCCGGATTTGGATTAGGGATTCCACCTGCAGCCATGTAAGAGTCACCTATCGTTTTAATTTTTTCGATATCGTACTTATCGGAGATTAAATCAAATGCTTTGAAGCACACATTAATTTCTTCGACAAGATCTTTTGGTGACATTTTTTCGGCAGTCTGTGTAAAAGATTTAAAATCTGTGAAAAGAATAGAAACCAAATTAAAATCCCGTGCATTGACAAAGCCTTTTTCTTTTAATTCTTCGGCTATTTCCTCCGGTAGAATATTCAATAAAAGTTTTTCTGATCGTTCTTTTTCTATTTTCAATGCTTCCCTTGATTTTCGTACATAGTTTAACCTGTTCCATAAAGCAATAGCAATCAATAGTATAAATCCTAAAGAGATAATTATTAAATTTCTTTGTTCCTCTTTCTTCTCAACTTCTTCTTTATGCCGGATTTCAATAGTATGTTCTTTAGTAACGTAGGCAATACTATCCATTAGCAATGCTTTTTGAAACTCCATGTTTAATATCTTATTGGATGTTTCATGTGACTGCAAACTATCATCATAAGCATTTGATCTTTCGTAAAAAGCAAGAGCAGATTTAGTATTCCCTGAAGATTTATAAGCTCCATACAAACATTTACAAGCCTCTTTTTTTACTGATAATGCCCCTAGATTTTCTGCAATTTCTAGTCCTGTTTTGCATTTCTCAATTGCTTTATGGTTTTCTCCCAATTGGCTTAATATAACACCAATAGCGATTTGTGAAATCGCTGTATATTGTAAACTATTTATTTTTTTTGATGCCTTGAGGCAGAGATTATAATAAAATAGTGACTTGGTAAGGTCGTCCTGAATATGAAATAATTCACCCAAGTTATAGAGTACTTCTATCTTTTTTTGCTGATCATTTATTTTGTCTGCAATTGCCAAAGCCTGACTGAAGTAACCATAAGCTTTAGAATAATGCTTTTGCATCATATAAATTTTACCGGCTCCATTTAAATTATGAGAGATTCCTGTTGAATCTTTTAACTCTCTGTAAATTGAATTGGCTTTTTGGGAATAAATCATGGCATTAGAATAATCTTTTATGTCGATATATATGCCACCGATATTTTGGGTAGTTGCAGCGATTATTTTTTTATCGCCTATTTTTTTTTGAATTTTGATTGCCTGATTGTAAAGCTCCAGTGCTTTTGGATAATTTCCTAAATAATAATAAACAGCCCCCATATTATTTAATGCTGAAGAAATCCCTTTTTTGAAATTAATTTTTTCGTAAGTTTCTTTGCATTTTGTGTAGTAAGAAAGGGCTTTTACATAATCTCCCAGATAATAATGCGTGGTTGCTATTTTATTAAAGTTATCTCCAATTCCTTTTTGATCGCCTACTTTTTGATATATTTTTAAGCTTTTTTCAAACAAAGCCATTGCATCTAAAAATTTCCCGGCATCCTGACGTTTAATTCCAATGCTTAGCAAACTGTCTGCTGTTTTTTTGTTTTGAGGGGTATGCTCTATAATTTGTTTGTTGGATACCTTTGTTTGTGCCCATAATTTTGTGCTTGTCCCGATTATCAGAAAAAGAAAAAAAAGCAAATATGTATGGTAAATTTTCATTTATGGTCTTATTAAATTTAAAACGTATATCTCAAAATGAGGATATACGTTTTAATCTCATAGTTAAAACTCGCTAAATACAATTACTAATTGCTTCTGTTAATTTTTTCTGTGCAATTAACTATTTAACAATAATTGGAGGTGTTTGCCCCTCTCCGCCTCCGCCTGAAATGATGTCTAGTTGTTCCTCAGATAATTCCATATCTTCCACAATTACATTTGGGTCAGCCGGAATATTAATAAAGATTGTAGATGCATTTGATTGATCTACAACACTAATATTTTTTCCTTCAGGCAAATCGATTGGCTGTCCTAAAAAGTTCTCTAATGTCTCCAACGGACTGGATATCAAATTGTTCTTAAAAACGGGGTCTTGCCATGCTTTTTTAACAATGGATTCCAAAATTCTTTGATCGTTAGTTAATTCCATTTTTCTATAATTAGATTAAACTTGTTTTACTCTTGTAAAATTATTAGCATTAAATAATATAGAATTGCCAAATAGACTGACAAAAGGTCAAATAATTAATCTATTACCTTTTTTTGTAGTCTTTTATAATTTCTTTTTTTATATAATATTGGCTTTATTTTTCTCAAAACGCAAAAAAGCTGTACCAGACAAAAGTTGGCACAGCTTTATTATAAAATGCAGGATAAAATAAGTTTATTTTTTAACAGTATTACCTGATTGTAGTAAGATAAAAATCAGGAAATTTTTTTATGGGTTTGTTGGTAGCTATATCAAATGCAATAGTAGTACAAACTGCAGCCACTAACCAGGATGCAATTGATAACTGTGGCGGGGAAAGGCTTTTGTTTTCCTTTTTATATTTCATCATTATTTCTTCAAGCCATTCCTGAGGATCTCCGGAATACCTCTTATAATTTGAAACATAATCTACCACATTTACTTCGTTGAATTGTTCATTGGGTTGTTCTAAAGTATGAAGTCCCTGATTTTCTGAAATTACCAGCACCAGTCCTCCCCATCCTAAATTATAGGGATGCAGTACCGGTATGTTTTTCTTTTGGCACAATGAATCAAACAGCAACGGGACTTCTGAGGTGAAATCCAGGGCATTAACAGCAATTTTATGTCCCTCAATATATCTATCAACATTATCGGGCGTTAAAAAGCAATTATGAATAGTGATTTTTGCTTTACTGTTAATTGAATACAATCTTTCCTTAATAGCTTGCACTTTAGATTTGGAGATATCTTTCTCCATATAATTCTGTCTGTTTAAATTGGATAATTCCACGACATCACCATCAATTATGGTAAGAGTTTCAAAACCTAATCGCAATAAGCATTCTGCAATTACACTTCCAATACCAGCACCTGCTAATAATATGGAAGTATTTTTTATTTTTTTTTGCTCTTCTTTGCTTATATAGAGTCTGTTTCTATCATGACGTTCTTTCATATATTTTCTTACGAAAATAATCAAAAAAATGTACCTTTAACTAAACAATAAAAGATAAATAACTACAGATTAAATAGTTAAGAATTATTTGCTGAAAATTTATTACTCATAGGTATACAATTTTAATTTCTGAATTTCATAATCACCCACAGCGATTCGAAGATGTCTTCCCTGATGGGTTTGGTCTCCATTAAAGTGGCGCACAGTTTTCCAAACATCATTTTCAAACCTACCTTGGTCAATTTTCAAAATTCCTGCATTAAGTTCAGTATTTTTCAAAGGTTTAAAAGTGACTACAATTCCTGATCCGCCAATAAAGAACTCATCTTCTTCTGTCTCAATAATTATCGCGCTTGACATTGGCCAAATTTCATCTTTAGCACCATTCGACCAATTTAAAGTATAATCATGCTTAAATGTAAATTCGTAATCCCCTAATTTAATTACTTGAGATTTATTCTCCTTGTCTAATAAAACTCCTTCAATCTTGCCAATCCCTTTGTTAGCTTCAATTATTGGAGTCAATTGTCTAATCATATTATATATTTTTCCCAAAGGTTCATTTTTGGCATCAGCAACAGATTCAATTGAAAAAGGCGAAAAGCCAATTGCCTCATAATGTCCAATTGCATATAAGCCTTTGAATGGTGCAGTCGAATCAAAGCGATGCTCCGGAATAAACAAAGGATCTGCCTGGCGGGTAAATAAATCATTCCAGTATTTGAATAAAGGATTATAAAAATCCGGAGAATAAAAATCTATTGATGTTCCTGCAGCTTTCCAAACATCCATTAAATGTGGTAATGGTCCGGCACTTGGGTATTCACCCGGTTTTTTTTCAGGAGCATTTAAGGCTGCATTTACAAATAAAGGTATTTCATAAGCTTCTTTTCCTGCTTTAGCTATTTTATTAGTGAATTTTGCAAAATACCAAGCCATGAATATCTCATCTGTATGAAGCCCTTTTCCAAAAATCTGTTCCCAATTTCCTGAGGTTTTAAAGCCCTTTTTTTTCCAAATCTCCAAAAATTCAGGTACTAGTTTTTCTTTGTTTTTTAGCATGTATTTTAATAATTCATCAGGAACTTGTTTATTAAAAGCTTCATTTGCTAATGAGCAATAATCTCTTGCAGTTGGCAACATTCCAATTTCATTTTCAACCTGAACCATGATTACCGTTTGGTCATTTTGATCAAAATCCTTGATGTGCTTCATCAATTTTTGAAAAGCATTTAAATCTGCCTGTAAATTATTTTCACTAAAAGGCGTCAGGATTTCATGACTTCTATTTTTATCATCCTTAACCCTGGGATATTTTTTCTGATTTAATTTTACCCATGCCGGTGCGTGGCTTGACATACTGTTCTTCCAGGATCCAAACCAAAGAAGTACCAATTTTAAATTTTCTCTTCTGGCTTTAAAAATCAGATCATCTACCAAAGAAAAATCAAATTTTCCTTTCTCAGGCTCTATGAGTTCCCAATAAACAGGAGTCAATACAGTATTCAGATTCATATCGGTCAGTTTAGACCAAATTGGCTCCATACTTTCCATACTAGTTGCCGAAGAATTTCCTAATTCTCCTCCCAGAATAATAAATGGTTTTCCGTTGACAATTAATTGGGTTTTATTTCCTTTGTTACGAAGAAATGGAATTTTATCCTGACTAAATCCAAATTGAATTGCCAAAAACATCAATAAAATAAATCCATTTTTTTTTAAATCAAACATACTTTCATCTTTAATATTAAAAATATTTTTCAGTTTCATCTTATATAATTATTAAACACAAATACATTTTTTTTGTTTTTAATACTAATTGATTTTCAAGGTATTAAATATAATCAATTAATCTGTCACATTATGCAACTCTGATTCGAAATTAAAGTAACTTATAACAAAAAACTCCTTTCAAAAATGTTTGAAAGGAGTCTGTATTGGCTTAAAAAATTATAAAATAAATTTAATAATCTTATTAGAGATTCATTTTTTTGGCATCTTCAACAAATTGTTTCAGTCCAATATCTGTTAATGGATGTTTTAATAAACCTTTAATTGCAGACAAAGGCCCGGTCATAACATCAGATCCAATTTTAGCACAATTAACTATATGCATTGTATGTCTGATAGAAGCCGAAAGAATTTGTGTTTGATAATCATAATTATCATAAATCTCCCTGATTTCTGCAATTAAATGCATTCCGTCTGTAGAAATATCATCTAATCTCCCTAAAAATGGAGAAACATAAGTAGCGCCGGCTTTAGCAGCTAATAATGCCTGACCAGCCGAGAATACCAACGTTACATTAGTTCTGATTCCTTTTGATGAAAAATATTTGCATGCCTTTACACCATCAGCAATCATAGGAAGTTTCACTACAATTTGCTTATGCAAAGCAGCAAGTTCCTCTCCTTCTCTTACCATTCCTTCATAGTCTGTTGAAATAACTTCGGCAGAAACATCACCATCAACAATGTTACAAATATCAAGATAGTGCTTTAAAATATTTTCTTTGCCTGCAATCCCTTCTTTTGCCATCAATGACGGATTTGTAGTAACTCCGTCTAAAACTCCCATTGCCTGGGCTTCTTTAATATCTTCTAAATTTGCTGTGTCTATAAAAAATTTCATGTTTTGTGGTTTTTTATTTGTTTAAATAATAGTGTCCTATATCCAAATTCAATAATGAATTAGAAACAAGGATAGATTTTTTGGTGTAATTTGAAAAATGGTGAAGAAAACCATTCTGAGAACAGTTTGAAATATTTCTTCTAAGAAAAATTTATGGCCGTTGACCTTTCAAAATCCAACGGCCATAATTACTAAAAAATTAAATGAATTTCCCTGACAAACCAATTAACCAAAATATTGGTCAGAGATAGAAAATAATCTTGATCTGAAACTATAACCAAAATTATTTTTTCTTTTTCTAACGATTAAATATACTGATTGATAATATTTTCGAACAATTCCTGTTTACCGCTTTGTAATGATAATTCACCATTTTGGTTTGCGATATCATAAAGATCTTTCAGGTTTAATTTTCCTTCAGCAAAATCTTTACCTTTTCCTGAGTCAAATGAGCTGTATCTTTCTTTTCTCAATTTTTCGTAAGGAGAAGAAGTGATAATTTTATCAGCAGTCAATAATGCTCTTGCAAAAGTATCGGCACCACCAATATGCGCTAAGAAAACATCTTCCATATCAGTTGAATTTCTTCTGATTTTTGCGTCAAAATTCACTCCACCACCTTGTAACCCACCAGCTTTTAAGAAAACAAGCATTGCCTCAGTAGTTTCCTGAATGTTGTTTGGGAACTGATCTGTATCCCAGCCATTTTGGTAATCTCCTCTGTTAGCATCGATACTTCCTAACATTCCAGCTTTTGCAGCCACTTCAATTTCATGTTGAAAAGTATGCTGTGCCAATGTTGCGTGGTTTACTTCGATATTGATTTTGAAATCTTTATCTAAACCGTACTCTTTTAAGAACCCAATAGCAGTTGCAGAGTCAAAATCGTATTGGTGTTTAGATGGCTCCATTGGTTTTGGCTCAATAAAGAAAGTTCCTTTGAAACCTTGCGATCTTGCATAGTCTCTTGACATCGTTAAAAACTGAGCCATATGATCCAATTCTCTTCCCATATCGGTATTCAATAAAGACATATAACCTTCTCTACCTCCCCAGAATACGTAGTTTTCTCCATCTAAAGCGATAGTAGCATCCAAAGCTAATTTTACTTGTCCTCCGGCTCTTGCCACAACATTAAAATCAGGATTTGTAGCCGCACCGTTCATGAATCTTGGATTTGAGAAGCAGTTTGAAGTTCCCCAAAGCAATTTGATTCCTGATGCTGCTTTTTTCTCTTTCAAATATTCAGTAATGAATGCTAAACGTTTTTCTGATTCAGCAAAAGTTGCACCTTCAGCAATCAAATCGTAATCATGGAAACAGAAATAATCAAATCCCATTTTGCTAATAAATTCAAAAGCAGCATCTGCCTTATCCTTAGCAGCCTGATATGGATCTGATGACTGGTCCCATGCAAAATTTTGAGTTCCTGGTCCAAACGGATCGCTTCCTTGTCCGCAGAAAGTATGCCAGTAAGCAATCGCAAATCTAAAGTGCTCACGCATTGTTTTTCCGGCAACAACCTGATCCGGGTTATAATATTTAAATGCTAAAGGATTATCTGATTCTTTTCCTTCAAATTTAATTTGACCAATACCTTTGTAGTATTCCTTATTTCCTAAAGTTATCATTTTATTTTTTTTATTTATTTGTTAATATTAATTCTAATTCTTTTTTCCAGTTTTGATAAGCCTTTTCATATTCCTCTTTATTTTTTAAAGGTAAAAAGGTCATTACGTGATCGTTTGTTGTAATTCCTGAACCAAATTTTTCAAAGTCACCATCAGTTAAGCCTACTGCTCTCGCCGCTCCTACAGCTCCGGTCGTATTGTAAATTTCTATTTCATGCCCGATTAAAGTTGCTACTGTATTAGAGAAAATTTCTGAGCGGAATAAATTATCATTACCGGCTCTGATTACATTAATTTTGGCATTATCATCTTTTAAACATTCCATTCCGTACACAAATGAAAAGGCAATTGCCTCCAAAGATGCCCTGTATAAATGTGCGTTTGTATGAATATTAAAATTCAGATTTAAAATATGAGACCCAATGTTTTTATTATTGAACATTCTTTCGGCACCATTTCCAAACGGAATTACAACCAGCCCTTGTGAACCCACATTTACCTGAGATGCTTTTTCATTCATTTCTTCATAAGACTCATTTCCGGTATTGGTGCGCATCCATCTGTACTGGATTCCGGCTCCGTTTATGTTCAGTAATTTTCCAACTCTCGGATTTGATTCAGAATAATTCACATGAACAAAGTTGTTTACACGGTTACTTTTACCATAATTTGTTTCAGTAACGGCATAAAAAACACCTGATGTGCCTCCTGTTGCAGCCACTTCTCCCGGACGCAATACATTCAATGACAAAGCATTGTTGGGCTGATCGCCTGCTCTGTAAACAATTGGAATCCCAGCTGGAAGTCCTGATTCCTGTGAACCTTTTTCGGTAACTACTCCCTGATTTGTAAAGTTTTCTACAATATTTGGTGTAAGTGACTGATCGATTCCGTAATGATCCAAAAGCCAGTCTGCAACTTTATTTTCTTTATAATCCCAAAGCATTCCTTCAGACAAACCATTTTTAGTAGTCGTTACTTCGCCTGTTAGTTTTAAAGCGATATAATCTCCCGGAAGCATGTATTTATCAATTTTGCTGTAAACTTCAGGCTCATTTTCTTTAACCCATTTCAGTTTTGAAGCTGTGAAATTTCCTGGTGAATTCAATAAATGTTCCGCACATTTATCAGCTCCAATTTCAGCGTAAGCTTTGTTGCCAATTTCAACCGCACGGCTGTCACACCAGATAATCGAGTTACGCAAAGATTTTCCGTCTTTGTCCACAATAACCAATCCGTGCATTTGATAAGAAATGCCTATTCCCTGAATTTTTGAAGCCTCAATATTAGCTTCTTTAATAGCTCTTTTTGTAGCTGTACAAATGTACTGCCACCACATTTCAGGATCCTGCTCTGCCCAGTCTGGCTGTAATGACAAGATTTCCATTTCGTTTTGGGGCTCATTCAAAACAATTACCTTTTTGCCCGTTGCTGCTTCAACCAAGGCAACCTTGACAGAAGAGCTTCCAATATCATATCCTATATAATACATAATTTTTTATAATGATTCTCTTAATATTAAACTTGTTGGTACATAATACTGCATAACTTCGTCATGCGTAATAAATGCTGCTGCTTTTGTTCCTATTTCATTAAAATCAGTTGAAAGAACAGAAATTCCTTTGTATATAAATTTTTTCATTGGAGTTTCATTGTAAGATAAAAAACCAACATCCTGGCCAGGCTCCAGATCTTTCTCTTTACATTGCTCTAAAAAATGCCCTAAAATCCTGTCACTGACACTTATATAGGCAATTCCTTTTTCAATATTAAACTTTTTAGAATCTGTTATAATTTCATTTTTAAAATCAAAATCGGCACAAAATTTTTTAAAGTACTCCGGTGTTTCTTTTGGATGACTCGTGTAATCCGGATAAACAAAACAGATGCTTCTATACTTATTAAATAAATCAACGGCTTCTTTTAATGAATTATAAAAAGCTTTTCCAAAATCCTGAAAAACGTAATTATTTTCTTTTTTTGAATGGATATTCCAGTCAATCAAAAGCAACTTATCATTAGCAATTACCGATAATGTTGACGAAACTTCTTTGTCATCAAAATTCATCACCACATATTTATAATATTTTCCAACACTATTATTAATTATGGTCTTAAAAACATCAATGTTATAATGATGAAATTGCACATCAGTAATAACATTGTCAGGCAAATTATTCACAAATGAGTGATACAATACCTCCTTATATGCTTTAAAAGTATCTAATACCAAAAGCACTTTTCTGGTTTCACCTGAAACGTAATATCCTTTATTCGGAACAGAATCAATTATTTTCTGATCTTTTAAAATCGAATAAGCTTTAAAAACGGTATCTCTGGATAACTGGTTTTCTTTACAGATAGCATTTACAGACGGAAGCAAATCTCCTTTCTTCAAAATATTCTCAGCAATAGCATTATTTATTCCGTTAACCAATTGCTGATACTTCGGAATATCACTGTCGTGATTAATTACAAATACAAACTTTTGCTGTTCCTCGTTTATCATACTGTTCCGTTCTGTTCTGGTCTGCTAAATTAGATATTTGTTTGATATAAAAAAAAACTTTTTCATATTAATTTGTTATCTTTTTAAAATGATTTTCTGATGTAGTGCTATTGTATAAATTAACTACAGTTTGTGTTCTTAATAAACCTTTATTATGTCCACTACAGGCACCAAATGTGGTATTTTTAAATTGGTACTTTTATGTTCATCAACATCAATTAAACCTAAAATTAAGCTCTCTTTGTTCTAACTATTTGCAGTCTCTAAATTAAATTTATAAAATTTAGCTCCTGTGCGAAACATCTTATTCTATCTCTTCCAGATTTAAAACTAATCCCTTTTTAAAATTTTTATTTTAAAATGGGATTAACCATTTCTATTTCCAAAATTTCCTCATCGAGATGCATAGGCTGTAATAGTGAACTTCTCCGGCAATAAGTTAAATCCGATTGCACTTTAACAAATACGTTTCTTAGTTCCTTTTATACTATAATACAATATCATTTGGTGCTTATAACTTAAATGTAAAGCTTTATCAATTTTACACCATTTGACGTCTAACTTTTTTTGACCATTCTCTAAGTGGCTATTGACTTTTTTACTAAGGATAATATCCAATAGTGATATTATCTGATGGTGAATTTGTTTCCATCGAAAATAAAGTTAAGTGCTTGCATCTCTTTATATAGACAAAAATTTGTTTACTTCACTTTGCCATAGGGGTCTATTGTATTTATCGAACCATCTTCATTATAGGTAATTTCAGTTACTTTTATTGATCTTAAATGTGTAATTCCTTTTGAAAGACTTGAATCATGATAAAAAAGATACCATTTTCCTTCCACTTCACAGATAGAATGATGTGATGTCCAGCCAATTACCGGATTTAAAATTCGCCCCTGATAAGTAAACGGTCCATATGGATTATCTCCAATTGCATAACAAATATAATGTGTATCCCCTGTTGAATAAGAGAAATAATATTTCCCATTGTATTTATGCATCCAGGGACCTTCAAAAAAGCGCTGCTCATTATTTCCTGCCAATAATACATCACCATTTTTATCGAGAATTTTAATTTCTCTTGGAGATTCGTCAAATTGCTTCATGTCATCAGTCAACAAAGCAACTATTGGCCCTAATGCAGGTTCATTTTCAGCAGGTTCTTCGTTTTCTTCAGAAAAGGTGTTATTCCTGTATTTCTGAAGCTGACCTCCCCAAATACCACCAAAATAAAGATAAAATTTCCCGTCTTCATCTTCAAAAACTGCCGGATCGATTGTATAACTGCCTTTTATTGCTTCCGGCTCGGGAATAAACGGTCCGGTAGGCGAATCGCTGATCGCTACACCAATCTGAAAAATTCCGTCAGCACGTTTCGCCGGAAAATACAAATAATATTTACCATTTTTGCAGGCAGCGTCAGGAGCCCACATTTGCTTATCTGCCCACGGAACATCCTTAACGTGCAAAGCCAAACCATTATCTATTACTTCCGATTCTATATTTTCCATAGAAAACACATGGTAATCTTCCATACCGAAATGGTCTCCGTTATCGTTAAAAGGAATCCCTGCATCAATGTCGTGTGATGGATAGATATAGATTTTCCCATGGAATACGTGTGCCGAAGGATCGGCAGTATACATATGCTTAACCAAAGGTTGCGATATGGCTATTTCGTTAATTATTTCAAAATTAATCTGTTCAATGCTATCTTCAGGCATAGTTGTATGTATGTTTTAATGATTATAATTTATGCTCTTCTTTCTTTTAGGTCTGCCTCAATCTGTACTTCCATTTTCTTATCAATTTCATAGAAAAACAATAATCCTGTTCCAATTAAAAAAGGTATTGCCGGAAAAATGCTTACCAATAATTTGATACCGTTAATGGCGATATCTGTTTGTACTGTAGAATTTGGAATATAGTCAAAATGACCTAAAAGTGATGTTGTCAAAGCGCCGCCAATACTCAATCCTGCTTTCAATCCCACCATCATTGCCGAAAATATAATAGCAGTAGCACGACGGTTATTTTTCCATTCCGAATAATCTGCTACATCGGCAATCATAGCCCAAAGAAGCGGAATCGTGATGCCATAGAAAAATCCGTGAAAAATTTGAGAAAAAAACATCAAACCAATTGAAGTTGGGGAAAAGAAGTAAAAGGCAATAATAAATAAGGTGGAAATAAATAAGAACAGTCCAAACACATTTCTCTTGCCATACTTATCAGCGAACCTCTTTGATAATGTGATTCCCACTATCATAAAAATAATACCACCGGCATTAAACAATCCAAATCCTGCGGAGATAGGATCATTTCCAAATGTATTCAATCCTATTGTTGAAAGGAAGTTTAAAATAGGCTGTATAAAAGACGCCAGCTGTTGCTTATCTACATAATTTTCAAAATAATAAACATAAGATCCGCCTTTAATAGCAAGCGTAATAAACACTAGTAAAGTAAGGCTCAGTGTAATAATCCACGGTTTGTTTTTTACTAAATCGCCTAAATCTTCCTTTACGCTTGATTTTTGTTCCGGTTTTGGTACGATTCGCTCTTTGGTGGTGACAAAAGTAATCAGGAGCATAATAGTTCCTATAATTGCCAATACTGTCATTACTTTTTCGATACCTATTGCCTTATCCCCGTTTCCGGCACTTTTAATGATACCAAGCATAAATACCTGTACAAAAAACTGAGCAAACATTACAGCAACAAACCGGTAAGATGACATGCTGTTTCTCTCTGACATGTCTCCTGTAATAACACCACTTAAGGCAGAGTAAGGCAAATTATTGGCTGCATAAAACAATAGCAGTAATGAATAAGTTATTATTGCATAAATTACTTTTCCCTGATAGGAAAAATCTGGTGTTGTAAAAGCCAAAAGAGCAATGACTCCTAAAGGAACGGATGTCCATAAGATCCAGGGACGAAACTTACCCCATCTTGTATGAGTCCTGTCTGCAAGTGCACCAATAATAGGATTAAAAATAAAAGCAGCAACTAAGCCTACAACCAACATTATTATTGAAGAATGGGTTGGGGATAATCCGTATATATCTGTATAAAAATAAGCCAGATAAGTCATTAATGTCTGAAAAACTAAGTTAGCTGCGAGGTCGCCAAGACTATAGCCTATTTTTTCTTTAACGGATAATTTTTGAGAGGATAAATTCATTATTTTATTAGTGGTTATATTGGGTTAGCTAGTTCAAAAAAAACTGATTTAAAATTTATTCAAGAATCTAAGAATAATTTCCGGTGCTAAAATAATAATAAAAACAATCGGTTGTGTAATAATTATAAAAAAATAAAATTTTAACATATTTTTTAGCTACTTTATAAATTAAAAGAAATGAACATATCAACATAAAAAACAGCAATCGGTTGTGTAGTCAGATGGTATTTATTTAATAGTCATAACTTTTTACTTAGCTTTTCTTGAATTTATAACTGAAATTTAAATTTACTGATTGATAATAAAAATTTAATAATCCAAATTTAAGATTTTACTGATAATTATATAATTAGAAATTTTAATTGTATAAAAAAAACACTTTTAAGGATTTTAAATTTGAGTATAAAATTAATTACAGAGCCTTATGGATTTTAATGTTTTTTTACAAATATTATTAGCTTCAATTGCAGCAACGTCAGCTATGACATTATTTAGCTATATTATTTCAACCAGTTTCAGGGAATTGTATAAAGAACCAGTGCTGTTAACTTATATACTGAGCAAATTGAACCTGGATTTGTCCACAAAAACAAAACCAGTTTTAGCCTGGATTTTGCATTATTTAATCGGATTAATTTTTGTCGTAACATACCATATTTTGTGGTTTTACAATATCTTGGATTTATCATTTTTAAGTGTTCTGTTTTTGGGTGCCGCAAGTGGAATTATAGGAATTATTGGCTGGATGTTCATGTTTAAAATTACAGATCATAAGCCCAGAATCGATTTTAAGGGATATTACATTCAGCTCTTTTTTGCTCATGTAATATTTGCCATAACTGCAACATTGACTTATTCTCTTTTTTAACCCTCTTTTAATTCCAGTCTTATGTCGCTATCTAAATACAATCAGAAAAGAGATTTTAAACAAACTCAGGAGCCAAAAGGAAAAGTTGAAAAATCTGCTGAGGAATTAATTTTTGTAGTACAAAAACACGCAGCCTCTCATTTGCATTATGATTTCAGGCTGGAGATGAATGGAGTTCTTAAAAGCTGGGCCGTGCCTAAAGGACCATCAATGAATCCTGATGATAAGCGTCTTGCCATGATGGTCGAAGATCATCCTTACAGTTATAAAGATTTTGAAGGTACTATTCCTGAAGGAAATTACGGAGCCGGAAATGTTATTGTCTGGGATAATGGAACCTATACATCTGACGAAAAAGTTGGAAATCCCGAAAAAAAATTATTGGAGGATCTTAAAAAAGGGCGTTTGAGTTTTATTTTAAAAGGAAATAAACTTAAAGGAGAGTTTTCTCTGATAAAGTTAAAAGGCAAACAGGAAAATGCATGGCTGTTAATGAAGAAAAATGACAAATATGCTACAGATGCTGATATATTACAAAAAAACAAATCAGTATTGTCTAAAAGAGCGCTTGAAGAATTAGAAGAAAAGTCTAAAAAAGCCATTTCATCTGGCAAAGAAAAATCACCATCAAATAAAAAGAAAAACTCAATTGAAAAAGCAACTTTTATTAAACCAATGCTGGCTTCTATAAAAGAAAAACCTTTTGATGACCCAGACTGGGTTTTTGAGAAAAAATATGACGGATATCGCAGCATTGCGGTGATAAATCCCTCTGAGGTAAATTTATTCAGTCGAAACGAAATCTCTTTTAATTCCAATTTCAGGCCCGTAGCTGAGGAGTTAAAAAAAATTGACCATACCGCTGTTTTAGACGGAGAAATTGTAGTTGAAGATGAATCCGGGAAAGCTAATTTTCAGCTGCTTCAAAACTATCTAAAAACAGGTTCAGGAATCTTGAAATATTATGTTTTTGATCTTTTGAATTTAGACGGAAATTCAATTTCAGAATTGTCTTTGCTGGAAAGAAAAGAGCTTTTAAAGATTTTGTTCAACAAATATCAATTTACAAATATATTTTATTCGGAACATACAACAGAAAAAGGAACAGAACTCTTTGATATTGCTGAAAAAAATAAAGAAGAGGGCATCATTGCCAAAAAGGCAGACAGCAATTACACAGTGAATAAAAGAAGCAATGACTGGGTAAAAATAAAAACTTCTAATCAGGAAGAGGCTATTATTATTGGAATTACAGAGCCTAAAAAATCAAGAAAATATTTTGGGGCATTACTTCTTGGCCAGTACTATGGCAAAAGATTACAGTTTATTGGAAAATGCGGTACCGGATTCAATGAACAAACACTAAAAGAATTATACACGAAACTAAAGCCAAATTTTGTCACTACTTCTCCACTAAGTGAAAAAACGGGACTAAGAGATACCATACAATGGGTAAAACCTAAACTGGTCTGTCAGGTAAAATTTACTGAATGGACAAAAGACAATCATCTTCGGCATCCTGTATACCTTGGTTTGAGAATTGATAAAAAAGCAAGTGAGGTTTTTGTGCCATCAAATACTAAAAATTCAGATTTAGAAAAAAAAGAAACTATGAAAAAAGAGCCAAAGGATAAAACAGAAAGCGATTATGATTTGAAAATAGGTAAAACTGTACTGCATTTAACCAATCAGAATAAAATATATTTTCCTAATGATGGCATTACAAAAGGAGATATTATACAATATTATAATGAAGTTGCTGATCTCATCCTACCCTATCTTAAAAACCGTCCTGAATCTATGAATCGCTATCCAAACGGAATTGATGCTCCCAGTTTTTATCAAAAGGATGTGGATACAGACAAAACCCCTGCTTGGCTAAAAACAAAAAAAATATTCTCAGAGTCTAACGATTCGGATATTAATTATCTGATTTGCAACAACAAAGAAACACTGCTGTATATGGCTAATTTAGGATGTATTGAAATGAATCCGTGGAATTCTACCATACAAAATATCGAAAACCCGGATTGGCTGGTAATTGATATTGACCCAGATAAGCAAGACTTTACTGTAGTAGTAGAAACGGCATTAGTAGTTAAAGAAATAATGGATGAATTAGAAACTGATTGCCTGTGTAAAACTTCAGGAGCCTCAGGATTACATGTTTATATTCCGCTTGGAGCAAAATATGACTATGATTCGATAAAAATTTTGTCTGAATTAATAGCACAAAAAGTACAATTGCGATTGCCCGAAACAACTACTTTAGAACGAAGCATTAAAAAAAGAAATCATAAAATTTACATAGATTACTTGCAAAACAGGATTGGTCAGACTTTAGCAGCACCCTATTCCGTAAGACCAAAACCTGGGGCAACAGTATCAACACCTTTAGAATGGAGTGAAGTAAACAGTAAATTACACCCTTCACAATTTACTATTAAGAATGCACTCCAGCGATTTGAAAAGAAAGGTGATTTATGGGCTCCTGTTTTATCAAAAGGTGCCGACATAAAAAAAATCCTCAAAAAAATTGAGGATCAAAAGGATTAAGATGATTTCTTCTTTTTATTTTCCAGGCTGGCTTTGAGCATTTCCATCAAATCACCTTCCTGTTTGTGTACTACTTTGAGTTTTGCAGGTTTTGTTTTTTTCCCTTTGGCTTTCTTTTTAATAATGTCTAAAAGCTTGGCAGTATATTCGTCCTTAAAATTACTGATATCAAATTTCTCTGTAAGCTGATCAATTAATTTATTGGCCATATCGATTTCTTTGCTTTTTGCTTTCGAAATGGGTGGAAGTTTTAATTCGCTCGTATCACGAATTTCCTGTTCAAATCTGATCCGGTTCAATACGATGGCGTTCTTATAAGGCTTTAAGATGGCCAAACTCTCTTTTTTACGCAAAACAAAACTGGTTACTCCTACTTTTCCAGAAGCTTCGAGTGCATCACGAAGCAGTGCATATGCTTTTTCAGCACCTTTGTCTGGTTCCAGATAATAGGGCTGTTCATAATAAATACTCTGGATTTCATTTTCAGAAACAAAACTATCAATATCAATAGTTTTTGTTTTTACGGCATCCGCAGCTTCAAAATCTTCTTCTTCTAAAATCACATATTTATCCTCTATTTTATATCCCTTTACAATATTGGAAAAAGTAACTTCTTTGCCTGTATCCTCATTTACGCGTTTGAATTTTATATTTGCATGGTCTTTTTTGTCCAGCATATCCATATCAAGGCTGCTGTCTTCTACTGCCGAAAATAATTTTACCGGAATATTAATTAAACCAAAGCTTATTGAACCTGTCCATATTGATCTCATAATAAATGATTTAAATTATTTTATAAGAATCAAATATTTCCTTCAACCCAGTTCAATGCTTTATTAAATTCAGCTTTTTTAAAGCCACGAAACTCTCCGGGAACGATATAGCTAAAGCCATTAGTGAAAGAAATAATCTCTTCAGAATCTGTGATAATGGCAGCTCTGTTCCATTTTCCCAAATGTTTAAGTCCAACTAATACATCCTGCAGCCAGGCGCCCGAAGTAAAATTGCCAATATCTGTATCCAATACCAGTAAAAAATTAATTTCGTAATTTGTATTCTTATTTTTCTAAAAAGATTCAAGGGTTTCATGCAAGCTTTGATTTCACATTAGATACAATTACAGGTCAAGAATTATTCTGGGTATACGAAAGACCAGGTCTAAAAGAATTCCTACAAAACATGTCTGAAATGTTTGAGGTGGTAGCATGGACAGCTGGAACAGAAGATTATGGGAAAAAGATACTGTCCCACATCGATCCGAATAAAGAATATTTTGTTCATAGCTTATTTCGACAGCATTGCTGCCAATTTTCCGGTTATACGAAAGAATTATCAAAACTGGGCCGAGAAATGTCTACGATAATGATACTAGACAACACTCCCAAGTCATACCAAATGAATCCGAACAATGGAATTCCCATCTTGGATTTTCTGGGCGATCCTGAAGATGGAGAGTTGAAGAGATACACGGATATTCTTACAAGATATGCATCTCCTGATGTTGATATCACTATTGCGATACCGAGTTTCCAGGAGGA
>CBFGNY010000026.1:0-34852 GCA_965650235.1 uncultured Flavobacterium sp.
ATAATGGATTCACGGGTTTTTCTGGCTACTCCTCCCAGAGTTTCGCCGGAAGCACTTGGCCTGATAAAAGCATTTTCATCTTTTACCAATTCTTCCATTCTGGTTTTATCACCTAAAATACTTCCATGCGAAAGCGAACTGCTTGGATCAACTGCCAAAACAGCCACTTTTTTGCCCAATTCTGTCAAATATTTTCCAAAAGCTTCAATAAAAGTGCTTTTTCCAACTCCGGGAACTCCGGTAATTCCAATACGAATTGATTTATTTGCTAATGGCAAACATCCTTTAATAACCTCATCTGCTTTTTTTGTGTGTTCTGGATTTGTGCTTTCGATTAAAGTAATGGCACGGCTTAAAGCAGTTCTGTTCCTGTTAAGAATTCCATCAATTAATTCATTTGAAGAAGGTTGCTTTTTTCTGCTTTTCTGAATTTGACTTACAGCCGATACATTGATAATTTCAGGAGGTGAAATTCCAGCTTTTTCATGTAAACTGCCTGATTGTTTATTTAGACTTGACAAAATACTTTTTTTGGTATGTAAAAGTACTGAAAACAAAAACAGTTTCAAAAGTGGAAAATTGCTTTAGAAACTGTTTTTTGTGAATTTATTGAATCTGTAGAGTTTAATAACCCGCTGTAAATCGAACCAGATGATGCTTCGGAGTTTCGATTTCATCAGCAATAACAACCGCTAAATCTTCAACAGATAAAATGCTTCTTTGCTCCTCATTAAATACCGGATTTTCTAAGCCTAAACGGTATTTTCCAGTTCTTCCTGTTTTTGTTCCGGCATGCATTTCAAAAGCCGGACTAAAAAATGCCCAATCCAGTTCTTTTTCTTCTTTAATAATATTTAAATAATCTCTGGCTGCATTTGCACCATCATAAATATCCTTTGGAAAATCAGGAGTGTCTATTGCTTGTAAACCAGGTGCAACAAATAAACTTCCGGCTCCGCCAATTGTAATGAAACGTTTTACACCTGATTGTTTTACTGCATCCTGGATTGCTTTTGAACCCCTTATAGAATCATCATAAATATTTGGATTTGTCCAACCCGGATTAAAGGCGTTCACTACTACATCATGATCTTTTAGAGTTTCTGCCAAAGCAGCAGCATCATAAACATCTGCAGCAATCCAGGTTGCATTTTCGGTATCTTTTGGCGTTCTTGCGATTGCTGTAATTTCATGTTTTCTGTCTGCTAATTCATTTAAAATAGCGGAACCAACAAATCCTGTTGCTCCAATAATTGCGATTTTCATAATATATAAATTTATTTAGTAATAAAAAATGTTACAGTTTTGTTTAAAAAAATAGTTTTTAAAACTGAGCCGAAAAATCTTCTAATGTGATATCATTCAGCTGTAAACTAATTTTTTGATTCATTTCAGCATATAAAGCAGCTAAATTTTGATTGATTTTTTTTCCAACAGGGCAATCCGGATTGGGTTGGTTTTTGGCATAACCTAAATTTATAGTTTCAAAAGTGACTTCAAAAATTTCTTTTAAAGTCAGCTTTGAAGCACCTACAGCCAGTTTTGTCCCGCCGTTTTTGCCTTCTTTGCTTTCTACAATATGATGTGCTTTTAAATTTGCAATTTCTTTTCTCACCAAAACCGGGTTCAGATTAATACTTCCTGCAATAAATTCCGATGACAGATAATCATTAGGGAATTTAGTCAGCAAGGTAAGAATGTGAATCGTTATGGCAAATTTACCTGAAAGCATACTGTAATAAAATATATTACAAATATAAAGAGTTTTATTCAATAACAAATTATTTTAACGTTTTTATTAGTAAAGAATAAAAAATAAAAGATAACTAAATGTTGATAGTAGAAAAAAACTAATTACTATATACTCTTTATTAATCACTAATTATAAATGCTTATTTTTGCGTGAACCTGCGATATGAACAACTTTATTCTAATATTTTTCTTTTTGTTTTTAGGATTGCTTTTGCAAAGAGTGAAAGGTTTTCCATCAAACATTTACAAAATTCTTAACAAGATTGTCATTTACATATGTCTTCCTGCAATTACCTTATATCATATTCCTAAAATAAAATGGAGCAATGAATTACTATTCCCAATAGGCGCAGGATGGATTACTTTTATTCTGGCATTTATATTTTTTCACTTTTTAGGAAGAAGGTTGGGCTGGTCTAATAAGCTTATTGGATGCTTGATTCTAACTGCGGGATTAAGTAATTCATCATTTTTGGGTTACCCAATAATTGAAGCTTTATTTGGAAAAAAAGGTTTAGAAACAGCAGTTTTGGTTGATCAGCCTGGTACTTTTGTGGTGGTTTCAACCTTAGGGGTTTTTGTCGCCGCTTTTTATTCTAAAGGAAGTCCGGATACTTTTAGTATTATAAAGAAAATCATAGTATTTCCACCGTTTATAATGTTTGTTGTAGCCTGCTTAATGAATGTTTACAGCTATGATTTAAACTTGGATATTCAGTCTGTCTTGCTAAAAATTGGAAGTTTGGTAACACCGCTTGCCTTATTGTCAGTTGGATTACAGCTTAACTTTGATAGAAAAAGCAAGCATTGGAGATTTTTGCGACTCGGGCTTTTTTTTAAGCTTATTCTGGTTCCGTTTGTAATTTTAGTTTTATACGTTTTTATTTTCAGGCAGTATTCTGAGCCTATAAAAATCACAATAATGGAAACGGCTATGGCACCCATGATTACAGGTGCAATTCTAGCTTCTACTTATGGTTTAAAACCAAAACTAAGCAGTATGATGGTGGGTTTCGGAATCCCAATCTCCTTTTTAACTCTCGCAATCTGGTATTTTATAGTTAGTTTTGTAATATAATTTGATTATCAATTTTGTTTGCCTAATATGAATTCATCTACACCAACTGCTTCAGTCGATGGCAGTGCATTAGCCCAAAAAACAGTTTATTCGGTATTATTTTCAATTGCATTTGCCCATTTATTAAATGATTTGATGCAAGCAGTTATTCCATCTACATATCCAATTTTAAAAGAAAACTTCAATCTGACCTTCACTCAAATCGGATTGATTACGTTTGTTTTTCAGCTGACATCTTCTTTACTGCAACCTTTTGTCGGGTTTTATACAGACAAAAAACCAAAGCCTTATTCGCTAGTGGCAGCAATGATTTTTTCTATTTCAGGACTTGCATTATTGTCTGTTTCGGGGTCTTTTTGGATGTTATTAGTTTCAGTTGGCATAGTAGGAATCGGTTCTTCCATTTTTCATCCGGAAGCTTCAAGAGTAGCGTTTTTAGGTTCGGGAGGAAAACGTGGCCTCGCACAATCTATTTTTCAGTTAGGAGGAAATGCCGGAAGTGCCATTGGGCCATTGTTAGTCGCTTTGGTTGTGGCACCACATGGACAATCTTATGTAATATGGTTTGTGATTGCCGGAATTTTAGGCATTATACTTTTGTCAAGAATTGCGATTTGGTATCAAAACCACATGATTTTAAAAGCTTCTAAAAAAGCTATTTTAGAAGAAGAAATAGTTCATTTATCAAATAGAAAAATTACGATTTCGATCATAGTTTTACTATTGCTGATATTTTCGAAATTCTTTTATATGGCAAGTATGTCAAGCTATTTTACTTTTTATCTGATAAGCAAATTTTCAATGTCAGTTCAGGATTCTCAATTTTATTTGTTTCTTTTTCTTGCTTCTGTAGCTGCCGGAACTTTAATTGGCGGACCTTTAGGAGACCACTTCGGAAGAAAATATATCATTTGGTTTTCGATTCTGGGAGCAGCGCCTTTTACTTTGCTCTTGCCTTATGCAAATTTATTCTGGACTGGGGTTTTGGCAGTTATTATCGGAATCATAATTGCCTCTGCATTTTCGGCTATTTTGGTTTTTGCTCAGGAATTAAAGCCTGGAAAGGTTGGAATGATTTCGGGTTTGTTCTTTGGATTTGCTTTCGGTATGGGAGGTTTGGGATCTGCCGTTTTAGGATATATTGCTGATAAGACCAGCATCGAATATGTCTATAAAATAAGTTCATTTTTACCATTAATTGGAATTCTTGCCTATTTCCTGCCAAATATCCAAAAGAAAAAAGCAATATAATTTCTGAAGATAGATAGAAAAGGTAGGGTTTAGGTTTTTTTGATTATTTTTTTGTAATTTTAGGGGAACTAAAAAAATAAAATTATGTCAACATTACGATTAGGCGATATAGCTCCGGATTTTCAGGCCGAAACCACTCAAGGACCAATTAGTTTTCATGAATGGTTAGGGGATTCATGGGGTGTTTTATTTTCGCATCCTTCAGATTTTACTCCGGTGTGTACAACTGAGTTAGGAACAGTAGCAAATTATCTTCCGGAATTTACCAAAAGAAATACAAAAGTCATTGCTTTAAGTGTAGACGGCTTAGAGTCGCATTTGGAGTGGATTAAAGACATTAACGAGACTCAAAACACAACAGTAAATTTTCCAATCATTGCAGATGAGGATAAAAAAATAGCTACTTTATACGATATGCTTCACCCAAATGCAAGTGATAAATTTACAGTACGTTCTGTTTTTGTTATTGGTGACGATAAAAAAATCAAACTTATTTTGACATACCCTGCATCAACAGGAAGAAATTTCGACGAATTGCTTCGTGTAATAGATAGTTTGCAATTAACTGCCAATTATAGTGTTGCTACTCCGGCAAACTGGAAAGATGGAGGAGATGTAGTAATTTCGCCATCTGTCCCGGATAGTGATATTCCTGCAAAATTCCCTAAAGGACATACGCCAATAAAACCATATCTGCGTATGACGCCACAGCCAAATAAATAAGATGCTAAGATGCTAAGTTTCTAAGATACTGAGGTTTTAATCTCATAGTGTTAATCTTAGAAACTTAGAGCCTTAGTTACTTAGCAACTTTCTTTAAGCTTTTTTCATTAATTCTGCCATTCGCTTTTTATCACCGACAACCCAGATAATATCATTTTTCTCTAATATTATATTCGATTCGGGATTTAAAATACGATTACCGTTTCTTTCAATTCCCACAACCATTCCGTTGGTTCTGGCTCTGAATTGCCCAATGCTTTTTTGTGTAAATTCTTCATCAAAAACTTCTAATTGGCGTAGTACGATTTGAGATTCTTCTACCGCTTTTGCATCGTCAGTTTCATTCTGGTTCAGGTATTTTGTAAATTCAGTAACTTGTGCATCAGTGCCAATTATGCAAATTTCGTCGCCAGGAAAAAGCCTTTCATTTTTAGTAGGGATCGGAATTGTAACATCGCCTCTTTTTATATATGCAATATTGATTCCCATTTCCTCGCGTATACGTAATTCTTCTAATGTTTTTCCGGCTAAATTTGATTCTCTTCCAATATCAAAAAAAGACATGTGGCCATCCCACGGCATTAAATTGGCATAACGTCTGTCGATTTTTTTGTTTTCACGATCATTTAAATTTTTCAAAAAGTGATTTTCAATTTTATGATATTGTTCATTCAGTTTTTTAGGGAAAATTTGATAAACTATTATAGCAATAACAAGTGCAACAAAAGCAACCACAGGAGAGAAGAAAATATTTAGTAAAAAACCAACAAAAAATAATCCAATACTCATCCGGATTAAAATCAGCATTAAAAGTGCACCTCTGTATTTGCGTTCCTCCCATAATAATTCGACTTCTTCAACGGCAACACGTCGTAATGAAAGTGCCCATAAAAATGGGGCAATTGAAATTAAAGTAATAAGTGCTGCAAGGGTATTGCCAAACCGGGTATCGGCTACCAAAGGAGCAACGAATTCAGAAGACAATAAAATAATAGCAGCAATTACAATGGTATGTATTATAATTTGGAGTATATAGGCATTTAGTACTTTTTGCCATGTACTGACAGCTTTTATGGCCTGTGCATTTACACTGTAGCGGTTAATGTTTTTAACCCATTTGCGAGGTAATTTGCGTTCCAGGAAATCAGAAAAAGGAACAGCATGTTTTACCATAAACGGTGTCGTAAATGTAGTCACGGCTGAAACGGCCACTACAACCGGATATAAAAAGGAGCTCGTTACGTTTAGCGTCATTCCTAAAGTAGCAATGATAAATGAAAACTCTCCAATTTGTGATAAACTCATACCGGTCTGTACAGATTGTTTTAAAGGCTGTCCGGCAATTAAAGCCCCAATTGTAGAACTTACTGATTGGCCAAAAATTGTTACCAGAGTTAAAATTGCTACCGGAAGAGCATAGGTATATAACATTCCCGGATCGATTAACATTCCGACAGATACGAAGAATATCGCACCAAATAAATCTTTTACTGGTTTTATGAGATGTTCAATATGTTCAGCCTGAGTTGTTTCTGCAATTATGGATCCCATTATAAATGCACCCAATGCCGGAGAGAAACCAACATTTGCAGCGAAACTTACCATCATTAAACACAAGGCCAACGAAATAATCAGCAGCATTTCATCCGTTAGCAGATGTTTTGTTTTTTTCAGAAAGGTTGGAATGAAAAAGATTCCGCCTACAAACCAAACTGTCAAAAAGAAAATCAATTTTAGAACTGACATCATCAATTCACTACCTGAGAATTGCTGGCTTACTGCAATAGTCGAAAGCAGCACCATCATCAAAATGGCAACAATATCCTGCACAATGAGAGAACCAATAACGATTCCGGCAAATTTTTGTGCCTTGACACCCAGCTCATCAAATGTTTTCAAAATGATTGTTGTAGAGGAAATCGATAAAATAACACCAAGAAAAATACTGTCCATTCCTGACCACCCCATCCATTGCCCAACCATATAACCAATGAGGACCATGGTGATAATTTGGGTTATGGCAGTAATAGATGCCGTTCCGCCCACCTTCATCAGCTTTTTAAAACTAAATTCTAGTCCTAAGCTAAACAGCAGAATGATCACACCAATTTCTGCCCAGACCTCAACACTCTTCATATCGGTTATAGACGGAAAAAAATCGAAGTGGTTTCCCGCTAAGAAACCGGCAATTAAATAACCCAGAACTAAGGGCTGTTTCATTTTTTTAAAAATTAGGACAGCAATTCCGGCAGTAATCAGGATAAGTCCTAAATCACTAATCAATGGTTTTAAATGGTGTGTAGTTTCAGCAGCAGCGCTTAAGGCAATCATAAATGGTGTTTTTTTTGTTCAGGAGCTATTCCGGCTTTCCATTTCAAGCTTTTATTCAAAAAACATATTTTTAAAGCAGTTACAGGAGCTTCCGCTGGTCGCTCTGTCCCGGCAAAAAAATATAGTTTTTTTTACAAAAGGCTTTCCATTATAATCCGGGCTAATTCCAATAGAATTCAATAAAAAAAGCTATCGATAAAGATAACTTTTTTTAGTAAAATATTTTAGGATTTCTTTAAATTCCTGTGAAATTTGCAGGTGTGATTTGCATTAATTCTTCCTTAATAGCATCAGACACCTCCAAAGTCGCAATAAAATTATGAATTGCATTTTTATCAATCGCTTCATTGGTTCTGGTCAACCCTTTTAAAGCTTCATATGGGTTTGGATACGCTTCACGACGTAAAATTGTCTGAATCGCTTCTGCCACAACCGCCCAGTTTTTCTCTAAATCTTCTGCAAATTTAGCTTCGTTCAAAAGCAATTTGTTTAAACCTTTCAGTGAAGCTTCAAAGGCAATAATCGTATGTCCCATCGGAACTCCAATATTACGTAAAACCGTACTGTCAGTCAAATCGCGCTGTAATCTTGAGATTGGTAATTTAGCCGACAAATGCTCAAAAATAGCATTTGCAATTCCTAAATTCCCTTCAGAGTTTTCAAAATCAATCGGGTTTACTTTATGTGGCATTGCGGATGATCCAATTTCTCCGGCTTTGATTTTTTGTTTAAAATAATCCATCGAAACATATGTCCAGATATCACGATCTAAATCGATGATGATATTGTTGATTCTTTTTAGAGCATCAAAAAATGCTGCAAAATGATCATAATGTTCAATTTGAGTAGTTGGGAAAGAATGGTGTAATCCAAGAATATTTTCTACAAAATTACCTCCAAATTTTTTCCAGTCAGTTTGTGGATACGCTACATGATGTGCGTTGTAATTTCCGGTTGCCCCGCCAAATTTAGCTGCAAACGGAATATTGAACAACAAACGCATCTGCTCTTCCAAACGCTCTACGAAAACCAAAAGCTCTTTACCCAAACGAGTAGGAGAGGCCGGCTGTCCGTGCGTACGTGCCAACATTGGAATAGCTGCCCATTCTGTGCTTAATTCTTTTAATTTCGCAATCAGGGAAATTAAAGAAGGCATATAAACTTTTTCAAAAGCTTCTTTTGTAGAAAGCGGAATCGCAGTATTGTTAATGTCCTGAGATGTTAATCCGAAATGAATGAACTCCTTATATTGAGATAAACCTAATTTTTCAAAAGCATCTTTAATGAAGTATTCAACCGCTTTTACATCGTGATTGGTTACTTTCTCGGTTTCTTTAATCCAAAGTGCATCTTCAGTAGAGAAGTTTTTATAGATATCACGTAAACTGTCAAATAAATTTGGATTTACGTCTTTTAACTGTGGTAACGGAATTTCGCATAAAGCAATAAAGTATTCTACCTCAACTAATACACGATATTTTATCAAAGCCTCTTCAGAGAAAAAAGGTGCTAAATTTTGGGTTTTACTTCTATATCTTCCGTCAATAGGCGATATAGCATTCAATTCGTTTAGAGTAGTCATTGTTGTGTTGTTTTTTCGAAAGGTGCAAATATAAGGTATTGTTAAAACTTCTGAAAATTACTGAAGTGTTATTATACGGGAATTTGGAATTAAATGTTTGTTTTAAAAATTTTGTCCCAAATGGTAAAGTAAAAACCAAAATTATGAGATTCGTTTTTATGATGGTCGGAATGAAATTTAGTTGTCGAAATCCATTTTGTAAGCTGGTTTTTATACCAAAACTCAGGGAAAATATCTTTTTTCAGGTGCCCAAATATCCCGTACAGTAAATTTAAAATCAGATAAATAATGATGCTGAGGTAATTAAAATTCAATACTGTAATCGTAATTAACCATATCATTCCAAAGCCTAAAGTTTCTATTGGATGAAGAATATACAAGCTGTAAACACTGGTATCAACATGGGTGTGATGAAGTCGGTGAATAGGGTTGAACCATTTTACGCGATGAGCAAGAAAATGAAAGCAAAACATAAAAAAGTCCATTAAAATAACCAACAATAAAGTATCAAAAACTATAGACAGAATGGAAGGTGAAAAATCTATTTTGATAATTTCGAAATAATATAATTCATAGCCTAAAAGCGTTATTAATGTATTGCAGATTAAGGTCGAAACTAACCATTTACGGTCTGTTTTGCTGATTTTAGTATTGTCATGCTCGATAATTTTTCCAAGAATAATGGAAAAAATAATTAGGATTAAATTTTCAATCAGAAAGAAAATAAATAAGGAGAGCAAATTATATTGTGACAATGCCTCTAACCAGCTTTGGAATATCATATTTTTTCTATTTCAAATAATTTATCCCTTAAAATGGCAACACCTTCAGAAGCCGGTTTTGCGATAACTTCAACCTTATTTCGAATATTCGGAATCGCAATTGGTTTTGGATCAATATAAAAAACCGGCGTAATGCTATACGTATAGGAAATTAATCCAGCCGCAGGATATACTTGTAGCGATGTGCCAATTACGGCGAAATAATCGGCGTTTTCTGTAATTTCAATAGCCTCTTCAAGAGCCGGGACATCTTCGCCAAACCAAACAATATGCGGACGCAATTGGTGTCCGTTTTCATCAAGATCGCCTGTGTATAAATCTTCAGGCCAGTCTAAAATATGGTTTTTGTTTTTTGTACTTCTTACTTTTAATAATTCACCATGCAGATGCAGGACTTTGGTACTGCCAGCACGTTCATGTAAATCATCGACATTTTGTGTGATAATATAGACATCAAAATCCTGTTCTAATTCAGCTAAAATCTGATGCCCTAAATTAGGTTTAACTTCCTTCAGCTGTTGGCGTCTTTTGTTGTAAAAATCCAAAACCAGTTCCTGGTTTTTTCGCCAGCCTTCGGGAGTGGCAACTTCCATAACATCATGACCTTCCCATAAACCATCGCTGTCACGAAATGTTTTGATCCCGCTTTCTGCGCTGATTCCGGCTCCAGTTAGGACCACTAATTTCTTTTTCATTTTATAGTTTTGAATTATTCTGCAAATTAAACAATGAAACGAATTTATGCCAATTTAATTTAAGCAACTTAGTCTTTTCTACTTGTTTATTATTTTGGCAATTGGTTTACTTCTAATATTCGTACCATTGAAGGATCAGACTTAGCCAAACCTTCACCATCAATCTGATTCACGTTTTGAAGAAAAACATGAAGCTTTTTTTGCTTTTCCCAAAGTGAAATGTCATAATTGGGTTCCCATTCTCCAATTGATTCAGTGGTTAGATTTAGAACTTTCCAAGAATCGTTTTTACTTAAATTCGTATAGGCCAGTGATACTTTATTTTCTCTTTCCTGATCCCGAAAAAGGAGATACAAATAGCGATTATTTCCTTGTTTTTTAATCAATAAATCGGGTCTTGAAATTGGAATCTTTTTTGTGCCTCCTCCTCCTAAATAAAAAGGGGTAAGTCGAAAATTAGCATTTGTCTTTTTCCAGATTCCGTTTTCCAAATACACAATCTGAAATTGGGGAATTTCATTTTCACTCCAATAACTGGCAATGTAGGGATTTCCTTTTTCATCCGTAGTCATTGACGTTTGATTGATTAAACTTGATTTTTGCGGAATCTTCCAGGCATATTCTGCCGAAGCTGCGGTTATGGGCAGGCTGTATTTCTTGCCGTTCGATTTTTCCCAACTGACGCCGCCGTCTTTAGAACGGGCATAACATAAATCGTGGTTGGTAGAAACATCCCAGCTTTCTCTCCATACCCACGAAAGATGAATCACGCCTTTCTTGTCAATTTTGGCTTGCCAATAGGCACTTCTTTGATCTTCACCATTTAATAAATTACTTTGCAATTGCGACCATTTCCTGTCTTTTAATGAATAGGAATTGATAATCATGTTTCCTCTTCCGGAAGAACCTGAACGATAGAAAAACAATATATTTCCGTTAGGCAGATTATAGAATTCAGGATAAGTCAGTTTTTGTTCGGCAATTCCGGTCATTGATTCTTCATTGTCTAAATCTAAACCTAACGGCAATTTGCTTTTTGCATATCTAAGTTTGGTGTCATGATGGTCCCAGCTTACATGCAAATATCCATCACCGTCTACAGCAATGCTAATGCTGTTATGAGCATCTTTTACATTTCCGGTGTAAGGCGTTTTTACTATTTCCCAATTGGTTGTTTTTAATTTTCTTTTGCCTAAAATCACTGAACCATCGGCATCATAATAGGCTATAAACTGAAAGTTTTTAAAGGTGGTCAAAGCATTTTTTCTAAACTTAACGGTATTAACAGAATTGTTGCTCCAGCCAAATCCAACAGGAACTTCTATATTGGGTTTTGTAGCACAGGCAAAAAGGCTTAAGCATAGAATGCAAAACAGGCATTTATAAAAATGATTGTTCATTAGGTTGTTTTTATGAGGTATTAGTAATTAGTAAAAATAACCGATTTTAGGAATAGTACTAAATGAACCATACCAGTTTTTAAGTTGAAAATCATTATAACTCTACAATTGAAAAGCTGTAAACCTTCTGGCTTCTCGCCTGATATTACAAAATATTGTTATTTTTGCGCCAAACAAAACCAAAATGATTGATTTAGATTACCTCGCTTTCCTCGAAAATATATTAACAGATAACCGCAAAGAAAGATTTCTGAATGTTCTGGGAAATCGCACAAAACATTTTACCATAGCGGTTGAAGATGTTTTTCAGATGCATAACACGAGCGCCGTAATGAGAAGTTGTGAGGTTTTCGGAATCCAGGAACTGAATGTCATCGAGCAGCGTTACGGAAAAAAGATTGATAAAGAAATTGCTATGGGCGCTCAAAAATGGGTCGACATTAATCAGTTTGATTCGGTTACCAATTGCATTTCGACTTTAAAAAATGAAGGGTATCAAATTATTGCAACAACGCCTCATGAAAATGATTGTTTGCTGGAAGATTTTGATATTTCGAAACCAAGTGCTTTATTTTTTGGAACAGAAAGAGATGGTTTGTCAGAAGAAATTCTGGAAAAAGCAGATGGCTTTCTTAAGATTCCGATGGTTGGTTTTACCGAGAGTCTGAATATTTCGGTTTCGGCAGCTATCATCATTCAGAATTTAACCAACAGATTGCGAAATTCCGATATCAATTGGCAATTAACTGAAGAAGAAATTTTAGAAAAACGCTTGGCCTGGGCAAGAAACTCAATTAAAGATATTAAACGAATTGAGGCGCGTTATTACGAGGAAAATCCAAAGTAATTTTTAAGCAACTCTATAGTTTTTAATCTCGCAGGTAGCAGAGTCGCAAAATTGTATTTAAGATTGTATACTAAAAAGATTATTTCACGCAGATTCTGCAGATTTTGACAGATTTATTTTTTAATCTGCTAAAATCTTTTTTAATCTGCGTGAAACAAAATTAAATTTGCGTCTTCGCGACTTTACGCGATTTTTACATTACTTCTTCAGAAACAAAATAAACCCAAGAACACTCACAACCAAAATAGACAATGCGGCCAAAACCATTGACAGATCCCGAATATTTTTACCTGCCCAATCCATGAATAAAAATTTGTGAAGAATAGCAAAAGAATAACCTTCTACTTTGTCTGAGGTTTTGACAATAGCTGCCAATCTTGAAGTTGAAGTTTCAATGAAATAAGTAGTTTTCTCAGGTGTGTCATACGCCAATTTTACAACCGGCAATCGCTTATTGACAAAACCATATTCCCTGCTTTCAAAATCATTCAGGACTTTGGATTCTAACAGTTTTGCATTTTCTAATGAAGGTTCTGGCTCTTCTGAACTTTCTACCATTTCACAGCAAGCTGCTTTTGGCGCTCCGTCTGTAAAATAATACGCCAAGAATTCAGCATATTTAAAATCAATGTTGGGTGTAATTTTATTTGTTGTGGCATTGATGTAAACCACTTCCGACTTCTTATCTCCTTTTTTATTCCATTGCGAATTAGAATCAGATTTTGGTTTTTTGAATTTTCCTTCTTCTAATAATTGGCAACAGAAATAGACAGAGTCATTTAAAGTAATAATACTTGCATTTTGAAAACGATTCCAGTCTAAATTTAAAGCATTATTGGCGACAGAAATTTCTTTGGTTTCAAATGTCGGTTCGTAAACCATTTGCGATAAAGTGTATGGAGCCCATTTTGTAGTGGCATGGTAAGCGCCGCTAAAAGCAAATGTCAAAGTAAAAAGCGAAACCCAGGTTCCGATTTGGCGATGGTATTTTCGGAGTCCTTTTTTGGGTTGCAAATTATCCGTTTTTTTGAATTGTTTCCAAAGCAAACCGTAAATCAAGATTCCGCTCAGGGCTGAAAATCCAATGATCGATAATAAGAAAATCATGGTAATAATTCGGATACTGTTGTTTGAAATAGCATCTATAAACGACCAGTTATGAAAAGTGTCAAAGAACCAAATAAACCATTGTCTTGAAGTTGGATTATAGGTTGCCAGTTTACCGGATGACGTTTCTACATAAACCTCCATCGTATCAGGACGATCAAAACTCAGTTTGTAAACGGGTAAATAACGATTTACGTATTTGTATTGAGAAGTGAATTCAGTTACAACTTCGGTCTTTTTTACGGCACTTTTTTGATCATCTAAAAAATATCTTGAAAGCCATTCTGCATATTTTTGATCTCCGTTATCCAATTTTTCAGCTGTTGCCGTATCAAAATACCATAACTCGCCAAGTATAGTTTTAAGCTGATAATACGTTTTATTATTGAAAGTAACGATTCTGAAATTTTTGAATTGTGTCAGTTCGTTTTTCTGTAAAACTTCCTGAATCGAAAACTGCAATTGATTTTTATCAATAGTTTGTTGTTCCAGTTTTTCACGGGCAATTTCAGGTTTGAAAAAATGCGCCATAAACGGATGCATCAAACCCGATAATGTCCAGAAAATTACCGGAATAATGGTAATCAATCCAATAACACGATGCAATTTATACATGTGTTGTTTGAGTCTTTTTACGATTTTAGAATCTTTCTTTTTAGATTTTTTGGCTGTTATTTCTTTGCTCATTGTTTCTTTTTTTAGCCCCGATAGAGCCGATATCCTTTTTATGGCTTTTTTGCCATAAAAAGATAAAGGCGAAAGCGGGATTAGCTTCTGATAATTATTTTTTTAATGACAAATTATATTGTATTCCAAATACAAAAGTTCTTGGAGCTGCTGCCGTATAAGTTGGTTGAGCGTTTGCTAAGTTGTTTCTCGAAACATTATAGGCGTATAATTTATCGGTTAGGTTCATGACATTTCCATACACTTCGATGCTTTTCCAGTGGTATCCAATTCTGGCATTGAACAAATTATACCCTTCATATTTTACGGTATTGATCTGGTCTTGATAGTAACTGCCTACAAGCTGCCATTCGATAGAAGTTCTTAAATTAGGAAGCCAGTCTGGGTAATAACTTACCTCTGAATTTCCAGACCATTTTGGCGCTTGAGGCATTTCTTTTCCGTCTAAATTCTGAACCGGATCTGATGGATTATCTGAAAGTTTAAAATCGACATACGTGTGTTGCGCATAAGTACCGCCAACGCGAATGTTGAATTGTTTTGAAGGACGATAGCTTGCTCCCAGCTCAATTCCTTTGTGAGCTGTTTCTCCGGCAGAGCGATAATCGGTTGAGTTATCAGCGAGTTTAATGTTTAAAAGTTCATTTTTACCTTCCATATAATAGAATGCGTAGTCAAAATTTAATTTATTTTGAAGGAAAGAAAACCATCCGCCCACTTCGTAATTATTAAATGCTGCAGGTTCGAGATTGTAATAAAAATCTGCTAGGACACCGGTTGTTCCGCCAGTTCCGGGTTTTGTTCTAAAAATCGAAGTAATCCCCGGAGGTGCAAAACCCTGAGAATAATTTCCATAAAAACCAGCAGATTCGATAGGGTTGTAATTGGCTCCGGCTTTAAAAGTCATTTTGTCATAGACTTTGCTTCCGGTAGAATTGTCTAAAGCATTTTCGTAATCAACTTTCATGTTGTCGTAACGTCCGCCAATACTAATTACTAAATTTTCGATAGGGTTAAAACTCAGCTGTGCATAACTCGCTGCGTTAAAAATATCTGCCGAATAATCAGCTAATTTTGAATCTGGGCGTTCTGCAACAATTTCATAAGAATCAACAGTTTGTTTTCCGGCTTCTCCCGGATTTAGATTGGCTTTCAAATCAATTACATAAGACCAATAGGTTACGGGAGAGTAGTCATAAAGTGCTCCGGCAACTAATTTTGTGTTCAGGAAATCAAATTTATGAGTGTGCTGGCCAATAGCTCCGTAACTTTTGAAGTTGTTAGAATTTACTTCGCCTCTCGCTGTAGTTGGGTTTGCTGTTGGGCTCCATCTGATTCCGTATGAAGGATTTTGCCCCAATTTATTATCACGTAAATATCCTGTAATATAACTGCTTGAATTGTCGTTCCAATCGTGTTCTAATGTCAATCGTGTTCGTAAAGCATCAGATTTTCTATAAGTAAAGTCTGTTGTGCTTTTATAGGTTCTATTGTTAAAGGCTTCTTCATTTACACTCCCGCTCATGTCTGAATAATATTTTCCGTACATGGTGTTGCTAATCAATCGGGTAGAAGGAGAGATGTTGTAATCGATTCTCGCATTCAGATTGTCTTTGTTGTAATCAGAATAGGTCATCCAGCCGTTTTCCTGTAAACTTGAAATTCCGGCAATATGAAAACCAACTTTTCCAATCGTTGCTCCGCCGGCAGCCTGAAATCTTCTGTAACCGTAATTGTCTGCCTGAACTCCAAATTTGAATTCGGGGTCAACAGGAGGTTTTATCGAAATTAAATTGATAGTTCCGCCAACAGCTTCAGGTCCGTACAGGGAAGAAACGGGGCCTTTTACGACTTCAATACTTTGCAAATTAAATTGATTGATTTCTAATAAAGCATTGTGATTGAAGATTCCCATGGGGCGAATGGGTAAACCATCTTCTAAATACAAATAATAAGCATTGGTTGTCATCGGTTGGCGAATGGACATCGAGTGTTGTTCATTTCCTAAATTGACCATTAAAACCCCGGGTGTTTTGTTTATGATTTCGTAAACGGCTGTAGCTTTGGTTTCATTGATTGTTTTTGCTGTTAATTTGCTAATGGCAACAGGCGTTTCTTTGCGTAAAGTTGCAGTACGATTGGCAGTTATAAAGACATTTTCGAGTTCCTGGGATTTTGTTGTGTCTTGTTTTACTTTATTTTGTGCAAGGACACATTGCCCAATGATGAATAGGGTAAAATATATTTTTTTCATTTTAAACTATATAAATTTTTAAAGGTAACAGGTGTTTTTTCCTGACGTTAAGACAAGAAAAACATTTTCAGTTTTGAATTGAAAAGCGTGCTAAAATTTATATAAAATAGGATGGAGGATGAAAAGTTGAGTTTGAAACCGAAATAGGTTTCGCATCAAAAGAAGCAAAAAGTTCTAATGCTGACCCGATAGGAGTTACTAGTCTGAAATTAGCTACAGGTGTATTTTGAATGTAAACAACTTCTACTTTTTCTTTCAGGTTGTTTTGCATTTTCTTTTCGTTATCGGCGTATTTTTTTAAACTTTTTTGTAGTTCGCAACGTCCATTACACGAATTAAAAATCATTTTTCGCTGTACACAAATCGTTTTTGAAATTTCTTCCTGATTTAATTTGAATGAAGTATAAACAAAGAAATTGCCAAATGATGGCACTAAAAGCATACAGGAAAGAAATATGATAAAAATTTGCTTCAAAGCTTTGTCCGTTGTTTACGGTTGCAAAAGTACAGTTTATTCGTTTTATAAAGAATAAATATTAGTTTTTTTGAAAAAAAAATCCCCAACTACTTTTGTAATTGGGGATTTGAAATATATTTTGTTAGAATTTATTATTTAACAAGAACCCATTCGCCATTGGCAATTAAAGTTTCTGCTTTTTTAAATTTCATTGTTTCCGTTTTGCCTGTTGCAACTTCCTGAACTTTAACAGTGTCATTACGGTTGATTTTTGGCATATCTCTCACAATCGTTTCAGTAACTTGGCGTTGTTGGGTTTCCCCTGCTTCACGGTTTATGTCTTCGCTGTTTGGAACTTCATCCTTGCTCAATTTGAAATTTTCTTTTTGACGAACAACATCTCTTGCTTCGTGAATTTCAGGTACGTTTTGAGCTGGTAAATCTCCCTTGAATAAGAACGAAATAACTTCTTTGTTCACGTTGTCTAACATTCCTCTAAACAAGTTGAAAGCTTCTAATTTGTAAATAAGCAATGGGTCTTTTTGTTCGTGAACAGCCAATTGAACAGATTGTTTCAACTCGTCCATTTTACGCAAATGTTTTTTCCAGGCCTCATCAACAATTGATAAAGTGATGTTTTTCTCGAAATCAGCAATTAACTGAGCACCTTCGCTATCGTAAGCTTTTTTCAAGTCTGTAACCACATTTAGTGTTTTGATTCCATCAGTAAACGGAACTACGATACGCTCAAAATGATTGTTTGGCTCTTCGTAAACTCCTTTAATAATTGGAAAAGCTTCTCTGGCACTTCTTTCTGTTTTCTCAGTATAAAAAGCCAAAGCCTCTTTGTATATTTTTCCTGTAATCTCAATTTCGGTTCCCTTGATAAATTCAGCTTCTGAAATTGGAGACGTAATAGAAAAATAACGGATTAAATCGAATTCGAAATTTTTGAAATCGTTAGTAACTTTATTTTGGTCTACAATTAATTCGCAGGTATCGTAAAGCATGTTTGCGATATCTAGTTTCAAACGCTCACCAAACAATGCGTGACGACGACGTTTGTAAACTACTTCACGCTGCGAGTTCATAACGTCATCATATTCTAATAAACGTTTACGAACACCAAAGTTGTTTTCTTCTACTTTTTTCTGAGCACGCTCGATAGATTTGGTCATCATAGAATGCTGAATCACTTCGCCTTCTTTCAATCCCATTCTGTCCATTACTTTAGCTACTCTTTCAGAACCAAATAAACGCATTAGGTTGTCTTCAAGTGAAACGTAAAATTGAGAACTTCCCGGATCTCCCTGACGACCTGCACGACCGCGCAACTGTCTGTCTACACGACGTGAATCATGGCGCTCTGTACCCACGATTGCTAAACCTCCGGCAGCTTTTACTTCTGCGGATAATTTAATATCGGTACCACGACCAGCCATATTTGTTGCAATGGTTACAACTCCGGCTTTACCTGCTTCTTCTACAATTTGCGCCTCTTGTTTGTGCATTTTAGCATTCAGAACGTTATGGGTAACGCCTCTCATTTTTAACATTCGGCTTAATAATTCTGAAATCTCTACAGAAGTTGTTCCAATCAATACTGGTCTTCCTGCATTTGATAATTCAGTAACATCTTCAATTACGGCGTTGAATTTTTCACGTGTAGTTTTGTAGATATAATCTTCTTTGTCTTGTCTTGAAATCGGACGGTTGGTTGGAATCTCAACAACATCCAGTTTATAAATCTGCCATAATTCTCCGGCTTCTGTAACTGCTGTACCGGTCATACCACCTAATTTACTGTACATTCTGAAATAATTCTGTAATGTAACGGTTGCAAAAGTTTGGGTAGCAGCTTCTATTTTTACGTTTTCTTTCGCTTCGATCGCCTGGTGCAATCCGTCAGAATAACGACGACCATCCATGATACGACCTGTCTGCTCATCGACAATCATAATTTTGTTGTCCATGATTACGTATTCTACATCTTTTTCAAAAAGAGCATATGCTTTTAAAAGTTGAGTCAATGTATGGATACGCTCGCTTTTGACTCCAAAATCCTGGAATAGTCTTTCTTTAGCTTCTGCTTCCGCATCTTTATCCAGTTTTTGTTTTTCAATTGCAGCAATTTCAGTTCCGATGTCCGGAAGTACGAAAAAGTCTGCATCCGTATCTCCTGAAAGGTATTTGATACCGTTGTCAGTCAATTCAACCTGATTATTTTTTTCTTCAATTACAAAATACAAAGCTTCATCCACTTTATGCATTTCGCGATTGTTGTCCTGCATGTATTGATTCTCAGTTTTCTGAAGCAATTGTTTGATTCCTTCTTCACTCAAAAATTTAATTAATGCTTTATTTTTAGGTAAACTTCTGTAAGCTCTTAATAATAAGAAACCACCTTCTTTAGTATTTCCTTCTTTGATTAATTTTTTAGCTTCTGCTAAGAAACCATTTGCTAACTGACGTTGTTGAGATACTAAATTTTCGATTTTTGGCTTTAGCTCATTAAATTCATGGCGGTCTCCCTGAGGAACCGGACCTGAAATAATAAGCGGTGTTCTGGCATCATCAATTAATACAGAATCGACCTCATCGACAATTGCGTAGTTGTGTTTTCTTTGTACAAGATCGCTTGGCGAATGTGCCATGTTATCTCTTAAGTAGTCAAAACCAAATTCGTTGTTGGTTCCGTAAGTAATATCAGCGTCGTATGCTTTTTTTCTTTGCTCCGTACTTGGCTGGTGATTATCAATACAATCAACAGTTAATCCATGGAATTCAAATAAAGGCGCTTTCCATGTGCTATCACGTTTTGCCAAATAATCATTCACAGTTACCAAGTGAACACCATTTCCTGTCAAGGCATTTAAGTAAAGGGGAAGTGTAGCCACCAAAGTTTTACCTTCACCCGTTTGCATTTCAGCAACTTTACCTTCGTGCAAAACCATACCACCAATTAACTGAACATCATAATGAATCATATCCCAGGTAATTTCTTTACCGGCAGCGTTCCATTTGTTAGCCCAGATGGCTTTGTCACCTTCTATGGTAACATAAGTTTTTGTTGCAGAGAATTCACGGTCTTTTGCAGTTGCAGTAACTTCGATAAATGAATTGTCTTTAAAACGACGTGCAGTTTCTTTTACCACAGAAAAAGCTTCCGGAAGAATTTCCATCAAAGTTTTTTCTGAAATTTCGTAAGCTTCTTTTTCCAGAGCATCAATAGCATCATAAAGATCTTCTCTTTTATCGATGTCCTCAATTTTTTCTACTTCTGTTTTAAGTGAAGCAATTTTAGCATCTTTGTCAGCTCTGGCTTCTTTAATTTTTTCTTTAAAATAAGCGGTTCTGGCTCTCAATTCGTCGTGAGACAAACTCATTAAGCTGGTTTCGAATGTTTTAATTTTATTTAAATAGGGCTGTAGAGCTTTAACATCTTTCTGTGATTTATCACCTACAAAGACTTTAATAATACTGTTTATGAAACTCATGATTTATTATATTTCTATTTTATCTAATGTGTGTTTGAACCAAAAAAAAAGCCTCTGTGATGAGACTTTTTCCTTTGGTTTATTTTTTAATATTCATCCTCATTCCAAAGATAATCTTCGTCTGTTGGATAATCAGGCCAAATTTCTTCCATTGATTCATATATCTCACCTTCGTCTTCAATCGACTGTAGGTTTTCTACTACTTCCAAAGGAGCTCCTGCTCTAATGGCGTAGTCAATAAGTTCGTCTTTGTTAGCAGGCCACGGCGCATCACTTAAATAAGATGCCAATTCTAATGTCCAATACATCTTTTGTCGATTTAGTTTGTGCAAAAATAAATTTTTTACTGAAAAAGACAAGTAAATTTTGATTTATTTTAGTAAAATTTAAGAACGTCTTATATAGTATTCAGTTTTTAGTACCAGTTTGCAGTCTGAAAACTGAAAAATTGCGACTGATTACTTCCTCGGAATCCATTTCACTTCCTCCGCTTTTAAGTCTTTCGACAACTTCCGTGCCAAGACAAAAAGGTAGTCAGAAAGTCGGTTTAAATATTGAATTGTTATTTCAGGAACATGTTCATTATGGCTTAAATGTACTGCCAGACGTTCTGCACGGCGGCAAATACAACGTGCGATATGACAATGTGACACAGTTATATGTCCTCCGGGTAAAACAAAATGCGTCATCTGCGGAAGGCTTTCTTCCATTTTATCTATTTCATTTTCTAATAATTCGATATCGGAGTCAATTATTCCAAGGTTTCTAAGTCGAAGTTCGCCATTTTTTAAAACTTCTTTTTCCTGAGGAGTTGCCAAAATGGCGCCAACAGTAAAGAGGCGATCCTGAATTTCTATTAAAATGCTTTTATAATGTGTATCGATTTCGTGATCACGAATCAGTCCTATATATGAGTTTAATTCGTCAACAGTTCCGTAACTGTCAATCCTGATATGATCTTTAGGAACGCGCGTTCCTCCAAAAAGAGCTGTTGTTCCTTTGTCCCCGGTTTTGGTGTATACTTTCATTCATTTTAGATTTTAGACTTCTGATTTTAGATTTCCTATTGGAATCCAAAATTGTTCTAATGATAGATTTAAATAATAAGTATGAGTTACACAATTAATCTAAAATCACAAATCTTCAATTATTTTGTCGTGTCACTTTCAATCAACCCATCACGCAAACGAATTACACGATGCGCGTAAGCGGCAATATCTTCTTCGTGTGTTACCAAAATTACGGTGTTTCCCTGTGCATGAATGTCTCCAAAAAGCTTCATAATTTCAACAGAAGTTTTACTGTCTAGGTTTCCGGTTGGCTCATCTGCCAAAATAATGGAAGGTTTATTAACCAAAGCACGTGCAATGGCAACACGCTGGCGTTGACCTCCCGAGAGCTGGTTTGGCTGGTGATCCATTCTGTCGGCAAGATTTACCTGTTTCAGCACTTCTACCGCTCTTGCGTTGCGTTCTGATTTTGAATATCCCGCATAAATCATTGGTAAGGCGACATTGTCCAAAGCAGTTGTTCGAGGTAAAAGATTAAAGGTCTGAAATACGAAACCAATTTCTTTATTTCGAATCCCTGCCAGTTCATCATCTTTCATTTGGCTTACATCCTTTCCATTCAAAACATAATGTCCGGACGTTGGTGTATCCAAACAGCCTAATAAATTCATTAAAGTTGATTTTCCGGATCCTGATGGACCCATTAAAGCAACATATTCTCCTTTGTTGATCTCTAGATTAATTCCTTTTAATACATAAACTATTTCATTGCCAAGCACAAAATTTCGTTTAATGTCAGTTATTTTAATTAATGGATTTGCCATTTTCGGTTACAATTTTGATTTAAAAGTACAAAACACTTTTCAATAAAAAGGATAAGTAGTTTAGAATCGGATTTTGTTACAAAGCTCTTCATAAATAAGTATTAAATAAAAGAATAAATTTTAGAATTGTTATATCTTTTTTGATTAAATTTTCATAATTATCATTTTTAAGTAGTTTTTATATTTTTAAAATGTTTTTATTTTTAAAAACATGACAATAATGTAATTTTAATGGATTGCTTGTGAAGTAAATTTGATGATATATTAATTTAATAAATCAAAATTATGAAAAACATACAAATTTTCTCAGGAATTGTATTAATTGCATTAGGTTTTACATCATGTAAAGACGAAAAACAAGAACAGGCTAAAAAAACAATTGATTCTTATGTGTCTTATGTGGACTCCGTGAAAAATGTTGCAGCAGATGATTTGAAAGCGGATTGGGCAGCTGTGGAAGCTGAATATGACAGAAGAGCTGAAAATGCAAATATGGCCCTTGCAGATCTTAAAGATAACACTGCAGAGACTGAAAGAATCAATGAGAGCAAAATTAAATATGAAGAATTTAAAAACGAGATGGCAGCAACCCTTGCTCCTGCAAGTTCAAAACAACAATTACGTAATAATTTGTTTGGTGAAGGAAAAATGGGTGATGACATGAGTTTCGAATGGGTTAATGCTCAAAATATTCATAGTGTTTACCAGCAATTTGTACATACTGTAGAGAATAATAAAGACAGTTATTCACGTGAAGACTGGGATGAAATTAAATTGATGTATGAAGCACTTGACAATCGTAAAAATACAGTTGAAAAAGAAGGACTTACAGCAGAAGATAACAGAAAAATTGCAGGTTTAAAATTGAAGTTTGCTCCAATGTATACTGTTAACAGAATGGGAGCAAAATCAGGAGAAAATGCTGAAGCAAAAAAATAGGTTAGTTAGGTTTATTTAGGTTCAAAAATGACAATCAGAAATGGTTGTCATTTTTTTATGCCCGAATAACAAAATGCTCCTTTTCCTGCTCATGTCTGAAAAATACAAATCCCCACTGAAAAGTATCTATTGTAACGGTTACTTTTGGGTGCTTTTTTATAACTTCCCAGGCTTCTTCCATGTCTTGAGACCAATGAATATCATCGAAAATCCAGACAGAATCATTGTTAATCGTTGGTAATAAAAGTTCAAAATAGGTTAAAGTTGCCTTTTTAGAATGATTGCCGTCGAAGTATATTAGATTGAAATTTTTAATCTCAGTTTTCAGTCTCAGTTGCAAATCTTCAAAATAACTTTCAAATTCTGTAACAACATTTTCTACGTTATTGCAATCAAATTCTTGTAATTGAGTTTTTGCAATTGAACTTGTTTGAGGGCAACCCTCTAAAGTTATTACTTTTGCTTTTGAATTTCCCAAGGCCAGGGCAGAAGTGGCCAACCCCAATGAAGTGCCAATTTCTAAAATAGTTGTAGGTTTAAAATAATTGGTAACCCTATATAATAATTCAGCTCTTTTTGGTGAAATCCCCGCAGTTTGGGCAATTTTAGAAATTTGTCTTCTATTAGATTTAAAAACTTTCGATCCGGCACCAAAATCAGTTACTTCTATAAAATTTTTATTTTGAAGTAATGATTTCCGATAGTTTTTCAGAATCGAGTATTCCGGTTTAGGTTTTTTGTCGTAAAAGGATTTTGTTAATAAACTAAAAACAAAAGGCGAATGTACCCCGTGCTCATTTTTAGAGTTCCAAAGGAATTTTAGATATGATTTTATTTGGAATAACATTTTAAGAAGCTTTCAGTCCTGCTCAGATTAATTGTTTATAGAAATCAATTTTACATCAAAAATCAAAACAGATCCTCCAGGAATACCTCTGTAATCAAAAGGCCCGTAACCTAAATGTGAAGGAACTAGAAGAATACCGCTTCCTCCGGTTTTAAAGTAAGGAATCCCTTCAGTCCACCCTGCAATTACGTTATTTAAACCAAAAGAAATTCCTTCCGCTTTACTCTGGTCAAAAATATTTCCGTTAGTGTAATACCCTTTATAGGCAACAGTTACATTAGAAGCTGATGTAGGTTGGTTTCCTGTTCCAGATTCAGTGATTACATAATAAAGGCCCGAATCGCTTCGTTCTGCCGTTAAATTATTCTTAGCAATGTAATCTGCAATTTCTTTTTCGTTTTCAACAGTATAATCTGTTTTTTTAGGTTCGTCTTTATTGCAAGAGATAAAAAGTGTTAATGCTAATAATGAAGTTAAGATGTATTTCATGATATTATGTGTTTTTACTGGATAAATATAATAAAATGTAATTTTTGTTTCATAGAGACTTACAAAGAAACAAAGATTCACAAAAGACTTAGTGCCACTCTGCGTTTTCTTTGTGAATCTCTGTGTAACTTTATCCTTCTATTTTCGCCGAAAGCTGAAACCAGCGTTCTTCCTTCTGGTCTATTTTATTAATGATATTTTGTAGTTCGTTTGCTTTTTTCTCGATATCAGCATCAGCAACTTTTCCATCAGAGAATAATTGTTCGATTTTCGTTTTATCAATTTCCAAATCTTTGATTTCTCTTTCGAGTTTTTGATATTCCTTTTGCTCGTTAAAAGTTAAATTTCCGGTTGGATTATTTTGTTTCCAATCTTTCTTTTCTGCCTTGTTTTCTTCTTTTTGAGCTACATCGGTACTGTCTTCATAAGCCCTGAAATCAGAATAATTGCCAGGAAAATTCTCGATTTCACCGTTTCCTCTAAAAATGAATAAATGATCGACAATTTTATCCATAAAATAACGGTCGTGAGAAACTACTAAAAGACATCCAGGATAATCTAAAAGGAAGCTCTCTAAAACATTCAATGTAACAATATCTAAATCATTTGTAGGCTCATCAAGAATTAAAAAATTCGGATTCTGAATCAAAACCGTACATAAATACAAACGTTTTAATTCTCCACCACTTAATTTCTCGACAAAATCGTATTGTTTTTTAGCATCAAAAAGAAAACGCTCCAACAATTGTGAAGCAGAAATCATTCTGCCTTTTGCAAGTGGAATAAATTCTCCGTATTCTTTAATAATATCAATAACACGCTGATTAGGTTTCGGATTGATTCCGCTTTGTGTATAATAACCAATTTTAATAGTATCACCTTTTACAACACGCCCGCTATCAAGCGGAATTGTTCCGGTAAGAAGATTTAAAAAAGTAGATTTCCCTGTTCCGTTTTTACCAATAATTCCAATGCGTTCTCCGCGTTGAAAATCAAAACTAAAATTGTCCAGAATAACATGATCTTTGAATTTTTTTGAAATTTTGTGAAGCTCAATAATTTTGCTTCCCATACGCTCCATATTAATTTCAAGTTCTACCTTGTTCTCGCGACGACGGCTTTGGGCTTTTTCCTTAATTACATAAAAATCATCCTGACGCGATTTTGACTTTGTAGTTCTTGCTTTTGGCTGACGGCGCATCCATTCTAATTCTTTTACAAATAAGTTTTTTGCTTTGTCAACGCTGGCATTTTCAGAAGTAATTCGTTCTTCTTTTTTTTCTAAATAATAAGAGTAATTTCCTTTATATTGGTATAATTTTCCGTTGTCCAATTCAATAATTTCATTACAAACACGCTCTAAGAAGAAACGGTCGTGCGTCACCATAAACAGCGTAATGTTTTCTTTGGCAAAATAACTCTCCAGCCATTCGATCATTTCAAGATCCAGGTGATTCGTTGGCTCATCCAGTATCAATAAATCAGGACGATTGATCAAAATAATAGCCAATGAAAGACGTTTTTTTTGCCCGCCTGAAAGATTTTTTACTTTAAGTTTAAAATCTTCCAATTTTAATTTAAATAAAATTTGCTTGTATTGGGTTTCAAAATCCCAGGCATTATGCTGGTCCATTCCGTCAAAAGCTATTTGATATGCTTCTTCGTCATCTGGATTTTCTAATGCTTTTTCGTAGGCTTCGATTACTTTTAAAGTTTCATTATCCGAGGCGAAAATACTTTCTTCAATCGTTAACTCGTCTTGCAGGTTATTATCCTGAGAAAGAAACGCCATACGAATTCCCTTTCTCAAAACTACTTGTCCAGTATCAGGCTCATCCAGACCATTAATAATACTCATAATGGTTGTTTTTCCAGAACCGTTTTTAGCTATAAAAGCTATTTTTTGGTCTTTATTAATTCCGAATGAGATGTTGTCAAAAAGCGTTCTTTCGCCAAAAGACTTCGATATATTTTCTACAGAAAGGTAATTCACTTTGTAAATTATGAGTTATAAATTAAGTTATGAAGGTTTTTACAAAACATAACTTTTTGCAAAAGTAAGCTATTATATTGCGATTTGCGAATTATTTATCAAGATAGGATTCTAATATCGGACTTAAATCTAAATAATGAATTTGTTGCCGGACATTTAGAACAGGTTTCCTAATTAAAGCTTCATTGGTTAAATAATAATGCAAGCCATCTATAGTTGTAATTCCTTCAATTTGATGAAAAGGTAGTTTAAGCCACACTCTTCTTTTGTTTCCAGATAGAAAGTCGTAGTTTTTATAATCATACAGTAAGTATATAAAAGGTTTTCCTTTTTTAGAATAACCACAAAGAGCAATTAACTTTTTGGATTCTAAATAAGTGGCGCCTGTCACCAAACCTTTAGTATCAAGTGTTTCTTTTAGTTTTGCTGTATGGTTTCCTGATTTGTTTGGTAAGGTATAAATACTAGTTTTTGATGATTTCCATTGTTTAGTAAATAGATAGAGACTGTCATTTATAACTATAAAAGCTTCACAATCGAAATTAGTTGTGTTCGGTTTTTTTGAAGAAAAATCGGATTGATCAGAATAGTTGAAAGAAATAGTTTCAATGGCTGGGTTTTCTTCTAAAAAAGATCTTTTTTCAATTTTTAAGATTTTTAAATCAGTTCTGTTTCCTGCATAATTATTACCAAAGTCTCCCATGTATATGTGAGAACTGTCTTGTGATATCTCTTCCCAGTCGTGATTAATAACGTTTTCCAGAACTATTCTTTTTTTGATATTACCCAAAGAGTCTAAACCGTAGATGGTCTTATCATGATCATCATTATGTGTCCATAATAAATTTTCAAATGAAATTACTCCTGAGGTTTCTTTGATGGTATCACTTAAGGTTTTCGAATAATCGGGTTTCATTTTAATTTTTTTGTACTGACAGCTTCCGTCATTTAGTATAGCATTTGTATCGTAGCCTTTTGAGATCGGATCTGTGCATCCTGTAATCTGGCTATAAGTTGTTGTAGTAAAAAAAAAGAAAAAAAATATAAATTCTTTCATAATTAAAAGCAATAAACTAAAATTTTAAAAGTTATCCCTTAGACAATTTAATGTTGGATTTAGTAATTTATAAAAATAAAGCTATTAATCGTTTTTTTGGGAATTTAAATCGTCAGAAATTTAACACTAAAAAAACGATTATCACTATTTTAGTGCTTTGAGATTAGGTTAATTTTATTTTTTCATAAAAATTTTAATCAAGACCATAAAACTGAAAAAAAAATATCTATCTGATTATGAGATTAATGTATTTTTATGTTAATTTTAATCTTGCTTGGGTAGTAGTTTTAAGTATATTATCTAAAAATTGTCAATACATTTGTGCAAATTTTATTTTTTTCTAATTCTTATGAAAATGGGATTTAGGATAGCGAAGCTGTGTTTGAGCACATTTAAATTGCAAATTTATAGAGAAAAATACTATTATTAAGTTTTTGAAGTTATAGTTAAATTTTAACATTAATTTATAGTGTGAAATTTGATTCAAAAATATACAAAAATGGTCTGTCATTGCATATTTCGAAGAGTAACTTTTAAATTTATTAATATATAACAACCCAAAAAAATACCTACTATGAAAAAAATGTTTTTTGCCCTATTGTTTATTACTACAGTTTCACATGCACAATACAGATTAAGATACGATAAACTCTTTATGGAAGCCGGAGTTGGAATGGCAGTACCATTGTCTCTTGTTTCACCTTCCGGTAAAAACACGCCAATAGCACTGGTTCATGGTCAGGGAACTTTACGTTATATGTTTAGTGAAAATGTTGGTGTTTTGGGATCTTTAAGTTATGATCAGTTTAATCGTGGAAATCAGAAGAGCGATCAAATGGTAGCAGGGTTAGAGCTTTGCTATAATTTGGGTAACCTTCTTGAATTGTCAAGAAGTACAGGAGGACAATTTGGCTTACTGGTTCATGGCGGAGCCGGAGTTGGAGCAATGTCCAGTAAATATTTTAATCGAGATAAGATAGGTGTATTGATGATAGGCGCAAAACCGTACGTTGCAATTAATGAGAAGGTTTCCTTTTTTGCAGACCTAACTTACAAATCTACGTTATCACAAAAAATATATTATAACGGACAATTAGTTGGAAAGGATATAACAGGAAGCAATCTCGGACTTACTTTTGGTTTTATAGTTGCTTTGGGACAAAATCGTTTCCATGCTGATTCGGCATACTAGTTATAAAACATTTCATATAATAATAATGAAAATAGGAATTACTTTTAGCGCTTTCGATTTGCTTCATGCAGGGCATATAACCATGTTAGAAGAGGCAAAACGGCAATGCGATTATTTAATTTGCGCATTACAAACTGACCCAACACTGGACCGTCCCGAAAAAAACAGACCTACCCAGACCGTTGTTGAACGCTATATTCAATTGAAAGGCTGCAGGTTTGTAGATGAGATTGTTCCGTATGCAACAGAACAGGATTTGGAAGATATTTTAAGATCTTTTAAAATCGATGTCCGAATTTTAGGAGATGAATACCAGGAAAAAAACTTTACAGGTCGTGAATATTGTGAGTCTAAAGGAATCGAACTCTATTTTAATACAAGGGACCATCGTTTTTCAAGCAGTGGATTAAGAAAAGTGGTAGCAGAAAAAGAAGCATTAAAGGTAATTTAGGTTAATTGATTATTGCTTAAAGTGATTAATTGTTCGAATAAATTTAACATCCTTAAAAAAATAAATCAGTTACTGCTAAACCAATAAAGAGTTAACCGATTAATCAAATAAAAAAGATGGAAAGTAACACAAAAATTTACATTGCAGGTCATAAAGGCATGGTTGGAAGTGCCATTTGGAGAACACTCGTTGATAAAGGGTTTACAAATTTGATAGGAGTTTCCAGTAAGGAACTCGACCTTCGAAATCAACAAGCCGTTCGTGATTTTATAGCTAAAGAGAAACCGGAAGTTATTATTGATGCTGCAGCAAGAGTTGGTGGGATATTGGCCAACAATGATTATCCATATCAGTTTATTATGGAGAATATGCAGATTCAGAATAACCTGATTGATTCGGCTTTACAGAATAATGTAGAAAAGTTTATTTTTCTGGGAAGTTCCTGTATCTATCCAAAATTGGCACCACAGCCTTTAAAGGAAGATTATTTGTTGACTGATACTTTAGAGCCAACTAATGAGTGGTATGCAATTGCAAAAATTACTGGTGTAAAAACTTGTCAGGCCATTAGAAATCAATTTGGAAAAGATTATGTAAGTCTGATGCCAACAAATTTATATGGAACACATGATAATTTTGATTTAAATACATCGCATGTTTTACCGGCTATGATTCGAAAATTTCATGAAGCCAAAGAAAACAATCATGCTCCGGTAACACTTTGGGGAAGCGGCACTCCAATGCGTGAGTTTTTGTTTGTAGATGACATGGCTCAGGCAGTAGTTTTTGCTTTAGAAAACAAATTGCCTGATTATTTGTATAATGTAGGGACAGGTGAAGATTTAACGATTAAGCATTTGGCAGAAACCATTCAGAAAATTACAGGACACCAGGGAGAAATTATCTGGGATGACACTAAACCTGATGGAACACCAAGAAAATTGATGGATGTTTCAAAAATGCATAAGTTGGGCTGGAAACACCAGGTAGAGCTTGAGGAAGGAATCCAAACAACATACGAATGGTTTTTGGAGCATAAAGATAATTTTAAACAAGTAAAATTGAAATAAGGAGATAAATGTTTGTAACAACAAAGTATAATTTGCTTTCAACTTACAATTCATAATTCATAATTTATAACTCGAACACATGAGCACACAAAAAGTAGCACTTATAACAGGAATAACAGGTCAGGACGGATCTTATTTAGCAGAATTATTATTAGAAAAAGGATATCAGGTGCACGGTGTTAAAAGACGTGCATCTTCTTTTAATACACAGCGTATTGATCATATTTATCAGGATCAGCATGAAGTACATGTTAATTTTAAATTGCATTATGGAGATTTGACTGATTCAACTAATATCATCAGGATAATTCAGGAAGTACAGCCTGATGAGATTTATAATTTAGGAGCCATGTCTCATGTTAAAGTGTCTTTTGACTCTCCTGAATACGTGGCTAATGTGGACGGAATAGGTACTTTAAGAATATTAGAAGCAGTTAGGATTTTGGGATTATGCGAAAAAACCAGAATTTATCAAGCTTCCACTTCTGAGCTTTACGGAGGTATGACAGAAAATAAAAATGAAAAAGGTTTTTATGATGAAAATTCTCCATTCTATCCTCGTTCTCCATATGGTGCAGCTAAGATTTATGGTTTTTGGATTACTAAAAATTATCGTGAGGCTTACAATATGTTCGCGTGTAATGGAATCCTTTTTAATCATGAATCACCACGCAGAGGAGAAACATTTGTTACCCGTAAAATTACGATGGCAACGGCTGCTATTGCAAAAGGAAAACAAGAATGTTTGTATTTAGGTAACTTAAACTCACAAAGAGACTGGGGGCATGCCAAAGATTATGTTGAAGCAATGTGGAGAATTTTACAGCAAGATGTACCGGAAGATTATGTAATTGCAACAGGAGTTACAACCTATATCAGGGATTTTGTGATCATGGCTTTTGCAGAAATAGGAGTAACATTGACTTTCGAAGGAGAAAACGAAAGTGAAGTGGCTAAAGTTGCAGCCTGCAACAACCCGCTTTACCAATTAGAAATAGGCAAAGTAGTTGTACGTGTAGATCCTGAATATTATCGCCCTACGGAAGTAGATTTGCTGATTGGAGATCCTACAAAGTCTAAAACACAATTAGGCTGGAAGCCTCAATATGATTTGGCTGCTTTGGTTAAAGAGATGATAGAGTGTGATTTGAAGTTGATTTAAAACAGTTTTAATTCTTTGTCGAAACGTTATTTTGAGAATAACCCGAGATCAAAAAAGAATGGGAGATAGATATATTGATTTAGTAATTGATGACAAAAATAAGTTCCAATTTTTACACAAGATTGTAATTTTATCAGTCAAAATTTAGAGATTTATCAAAGTAAAGCTATTATTATGAATATTTAATTGAGGGTTTAGACAACTTTCCTTTAAAATTAATAAGAAACATAGGAAGTAAGTTTTGTGATTTTAATTAAAACAAACACTATTCTCAATATACTATATCAGAAATAATTATGAGTACAGCCAATCGTGTAATGAAAAATACTGGTATTTTATATGCTAGAATGGGTATTACGATTTTTATTTCATTATACGTTACTCGCATTTTAATGCAGTCATTGGGTATATCTGATTTTGGATTATTTAATTTGATAGGTGGAACTATAGTTATGCTTACTTTTTTAAATAATGCGCTTTCTGCTGCGACACAAAGATTTATGTCGTACGTACAGGGAGAAAATAATTTACCAAAACAGAATGAAATTTTTAACATTAGTGTTTTATTACATTTAGCAATTGGAATTTCAGTTGTATTATTACTTTTTAGTTTTTCAGGGCTTTTATTTGATAATGTTTTTAATATAAAACCAAATAGATTAAGCACCGCAAAGGTTATTTATAATGCATTGGCAATAAGTGCTTTTTTTAAAATTATTTCAGTCCCATATGATGCAGTAATCAATTCCCATGAGAATATGATTTTTGTTTCAATTTTAAATATATTAGAGTCAATTCTAAAATTAGTAATTGCATTATTGCTAGCAGAGGTATATGGAGATAAATTAAAACTGTATGGTAACTTGACCGCATTATTAGCAGTTGTATTATTTGTTGTTCAAACTATTTATTGTCATCGTAAATATTTAGAGGTGAAATTTAATTTTAGTAGGAAAATAAACACTCCGTTATTTAAAGAGATAGGTAGTTTTGCAGGTTGGTCTTTGTTGGGGAGCATTACTGGTTTAATTTCTAATTATGGGCAAGGTATAATTTTAAATATTTTCTTTGGTACATTGATTAATGCTGCACAAGGTGTCGCTAATCAAATTTCTGGGCAAGTTGGAACATTTTCCTCGACTATGCTTAAAGCTTTGAATCCCGCAATTGTTAAAAATGAAGGGGCGGGTAATAGACAACAAATGTTGAAAATGACTCTTACGGGTAGTAAAATTTCATTTGCACTAATGAGCTTTTTTGCTATACCCATTATAATAGAAATGCCTTTTATATTAAATATTTGGTTAAAAAAGGTTCCTGAGTTTACTATTGTATTTTGTAGATTGCTTTTAATGAAGAGTTTAGTTGAACAATTATTTTTGACTCTTTCAGTATCAATTTCGGCAACAGGTAATATTAGAAGTTTTCAAATTAGATTGTCTGCTTTAGCTATTTTTCCATTAATAATTTCTTATTTTTTCTTTATTTTTGGTTTTCCTCCCTATACACTTTATATTGTACTTATAGTACAGGTAATAATTAGATCTTTCTTTATTATTCTTATGTATGCTAAGAAACTATGTGGATTGTCGGTTCCATATTTTATGAAGGATGTAATATTTAAAAGTTTGTTAGCTTTAACTTTGGCTGTTTTTTTATCATTGGTGCCTTTTTATTCTTTGAATGTTAGTATACTTAGGTTGGTGCTAACCTCAGCTTTTTTTGTAATATCCTATTTGCCTCTCCTGTATTTTATTAGTTTTAATGATAACGAAAAGATTTTGGTAAGTAAAATCATAGAAAATATTTTATACTTTCTTAAACTTAAATCAAAATTTATTTAAAACCGTTTTGATAATTATGTTTAATGAAGTAGAATAGAATTAAGTACTAATAATAAGCTAATTAATGAATTTACAGCATTTTAAATTACTTAATATAAGGAAGAATTATATAGGCGGAAATTTATAAAATAGAAATTTAATTATTACGATAAGATATTTATGACTGAGTCAAGAGAGCTTTATGAAACTGTAATAAAAAATGATTATTGCATTGGTTGTGGTGCGTGTGCTGTAGTTAAAAACAGTCCGTTCAATACAAAAATGAATAAATTTGGAAATATAGTAGCTACTGTTAAAGTGGAAGATTTAGATGAATCCAATGCTTCAGTACTTTCAGTATGTCCTTTTTCAAATAATTCACAAAATGAAAATGAATTAGGGGAATTGTTATTTCCCAATAACATCAAAAATACGGAAATAGGGAATTATATTCAATGTTACGCTGGAAATGTAAAAGTTAATAATTTTCGGAAAAATGGTAGTTCAGGGGGATTTGGAAAATGGATTGGCTATAAGTTGTTAGTTGAGAATGAAATTGATTTTTTTGTTCAATTAAAGCCAAATTCTTCTCAAAGTTCCGATGTCCCATTATTTGATTTTGATATTTTTAGTTCGTCTGAGGATGTAATTAAAGGTTCAAAATCGGCTTATTATCCTACTAGTCTAGAGGGGGTGCTTAATAGAATAAAATTAACAGAAGGAAGATATGCTATTACAGGTGTACCGTGTTTTATAAAATCTTTAAGATTATTGTCTTTAAATGATTCTATATTGAGAAATAGAATTAAATATACGATTGGAATTATTTGTGGTGGAATGAAAAGTGCTAATCATTCAAAAATGATTGGTTGGCAATTAGGAATTTCCCCTGAGAATTTAATATCAATAGACTTTCGTAGAAAGTATAATGATAGACCAGCTACAGAAAAAATTTATCAAGTATGGTCTAATAAGGACAATAAAGAAAGATTTGAGAATGCAAATGATTTAATAGGTACGGATTATGGAGCTGGATTTTTTAAACCTAAAGCATGTGAATATTGTGACGATGTTGTTGGTGAAACCGCGGATGTTTCCATAGGGGATGCATGGTTGCCAAATTTCAGAAGTGATCCAGAGGGAAATTCTTTAATTATTGTTAGAAATACTGTTATCGCTAAAATTTTAGAAAAGGCATTGCTAGATGATTTTATTAATATTTCAGAAATATCAGAAGAGGAAGCTGTTAATTCTCAAATGGGAGGTTTTAGGCATAGAAGAGAAGGACTTTCCTATCGTTTATCAAAAAAAATAAATGATGATGAATGGACTCCTAAAAAAAGAATATTGCCAGGCTCTATAAATGTCTCTCCCAAAAGAATGAAAATATATGAGTTACGTGAAAAAATAGCTATAAAAAGCCACGGAGCTTTTTTAAAGGCAATGGAAAATAATAATTTAAATGTTTTTTATAAAGAAATGAAGTTTTTGGTTTATAGTTATAAAGTAGCCAATGAAAAAGATTTTTTTAGTAAAGTTAAAAATAAAATAA
>CBFGNY010000027.1:0-34010 GCA_965650235.1 uncultured Flavobacterium sp.
GACATTATGATTTTAATTCTTTTATAAAAGATAATAATGCTGATTTTCTAAAAGCTTGTATTGAAGGTGCAAATCAATTAGGAAGCGAGTATATAACTGTACCTTATTTAGATGAACAATTAAGAAGTGACTTAGACAGTTACAAGCGAATTGCCCAGAAAATAAATGAAGCAGCTGTTTTATGCAAACAATCCGGATTAAAATTGGCGTATCATAACCATGATTTTGAATTTAAAAATTTTGGAAATCAAACAGGATATGATATTTTACTACAGGAAACAGATAAAAAGTTAGTTGATTTTGAACTGGATTTATACTGGGTAGTTCGTTCAGGAAAAGATCCTTTGCAAATGTTTAAAGCTAATCCGGGCAGATTTACCATGTGGCACGTAAAAGACATGGATAAATCCAAAACTGAATGGAATACAGAAGTTGGTGAGGGAAGTATCAACTTTAAAGACATATTCGCACAGGCTAAACTATCCGGAATGAAGCACTTTTTTGTGGAGCAGGAAACAAATTACTCCCCAAATCCAATGGAATCAATTAAGACTAGTTGGAATTTTGTTTCTAAAAATTTAATTTAAAGCATAACAATTCTGCAGATAATAACCTGCGAATACCATTAGAAATATAAAACAGTCTTTGTTTTTACCTCACCCAGCCCTCTCCAAAGAGAGGGAGTTAAAAAAATCGGATTATTTTATATTTCTAAATGGTATAATTTATTCAAAAAATAATACAAAACTTTTTTATAAATCAAAGCAATAAAAAAAGCCTTTCAAAATCAACGACTTTGAAAGGCTTTTAAGCAGAATAAATAATCTACCTAAATTTATTCCTTAATTAATTTTTCTACTTTGGTTCCTTGCTCAGTAGTGATTCTGACAAAGTAAAGTCCATTTGATTTAGTAGAAATATCAAATTTAGCTGTATTGTTATTTTCAATTGAAGTTTGAAGCAGTCTTCCCTGAACATCAAACAATTCAATATATTTTATAACATTATCACTGCTGACATTTACATTGCCTTTAGTTGGATTAGGATATAATGAAATACTTTTATCTACTTCAAAATCCTTATTTCCCAATGATTCAAAAATGGTTTCAGCTTTGTTGGTTTCAATTGGTGCATTGTAATCAAAAAAGATATTGGCTGTTTTATCAACCTCATCACCATTAAGAAGATCGTCTACTGTTTTTATTTTAAACAAGATATTTCCGTGTCCGCCTACTGGATTTTTCTTTTTGGAAGTAGAACTAGAGGCTAAATGGATTTTTGCAAAAACAAATTCAACAATATTTCCGTGAATAACAGTCTGAGAAGAATGGGATGAATTTAATAGCTGCAAAGAACTAATATCATACTTACTTTGATCAACAGCAATTTTCACTATTATATTCTCAGCTTCATACGTTCCGGTGTTTTCAAAATTGACAATATAATGCAAATATTCACCAATTGTGCTTGGAGAAACACTTTCGCCTTCCAGACATGTAATATCGTTAGGATCAAATGAACCTACAACGGTTTGATGGTACGTAAAATTATTGTCTGCAGGCGATTCGTCTCCTGCAACCGGCGTTATGGCAACTGTAAAATTGAATATATCTCCGTTATTCACCGCAGGAGTTTCCATTGGACTGTTTACATTGAATTCAAGATCAATCGTACGGCTTTCAAAAGGCAGTAAACCATTATAAGCCCACTCTAAGTTATTCGTTGCTTCGGTATCAACTATTGGTGTAGCCGAAAGCAAATCCATTTTTGTATCATCAAAAGCTAATGTAATATTACCGGAAAGCACCTGATTTCCTTTATTTTTATAGACAATTCTGTACGTTGAATCAAAGCCCGGTCTCGCAGGTGAAATTGGACTGATTACTACTTCTACATCAGGATGCACGCCATTTGCAGACAAACAAAAGCTTTGATAATTCGTATTATAATTATTATCACTAAAGTCAATCGTAGCACTTGCAGGTGAGATATTAAAAGCTCCTGCGTTTTCTATGTTTGGAAATATACTATAAGTTCCTTCCTGAGTATAGAATGTAGAAGTTCCATCAGTATTGGTAAAAGCAGAACCTGTAGTAGTTCCGTCGTTTATGTCTATCCTGATGTTTGGATGCAACGGATCGTTAAGATTACAGCCATTATTATTTCCATCGAATATTGTGGTTCCTACTACTGTATTATGCTGTCCGCCAGGAGTGAAGCTACAGTAAGAGTTTGCCACTGTTGCTGTCATTCCCATACTGTTTAGCTGCGATTGCACATACCCCATTTGAGCATCATCAGCGCAAATGTAAGCCAAGCCGGGATTTCCGGAAAAATCAAGAGTTTCACTGCGTCCATTTTTCATAAATAAGTTGGTTAGCAAATTATTAGCGCAATACAAGGCCCAAAGATTGTTTAATGAACTCACATCAAGCGATGTAATTTGATTACCGGTACAGGCCACAGTTTCAAGTTTTTTACAATTATTAACATCCAGATTTGTAATTTGATTATACCTGCAATCAACAGATCTTAAATTTGACAAAGTACTAATATCAATATTCGTCAATTGATTATTTCTGCATTCTATATCCAAAATATCTGTCAAAGCAGTAAGATCAAGAGCAGTAAGCTCATTAACACTACAACCTAAATGCAGCAAAGAAGTTAAAGTGCTGAGGTCAAGATTTGTCAATTCATTCCCGCTGCAATATAAGCTTGTAAGTTTGTTTAGATTACTTACATTCAGACCCGAAAGCTTATTAGCACCACATTGTAAATAGTTCAGATTAGTCAAATTATTTACATCTAAGTTTGTTAGTTTATTGTTGTTACAGCTTAATTCGGTTAGGTTTGTAAAAGTATTTACATCAAGATTTGTTATTAAATTATTTCCACAATTTAGTTTAGTTAGCTGGTTTAGACCATTCAGGTTTAATGTAGTAAGCGCATTAAAACTGCAATTTAATGCTGTAATATTAGGCATATCCAAAACATTTAATGTGCTTATAGTATTATAGGAACAATCTAATTCTTTAATATTGATTAAACCAATCATATTAAGATTCGACAATTGATTGTGTGCGTAATTCAAATTTGTCATTTGTGTCAACCCTATCAAATCTAAACTTGTCAGAAGATTATAAGAACAATCCAAAGTGGTAAGATTTGTCAGTCCGTTTACAATTAAGGAAGCAAGACGGTTTTTGGAACATTTTAATTGTTCCAGTAATGTTAAATTATTTACATCCAAAGAAGTGATGACGTTCCCTAATGCTCCCAATACGCCATTATAACCATAGTTGGAACAATCAATATATTTGAGTTTTGTTAATCCTCCGACAGCTAAAGAAGTAATTTGATTGCCTATTGACGTTGTCGAAATATGATTGGAGCAATCTAAATATTCCAGATTTGATAATCCGCTAGTTTCCAAACTTCCCAAAACGTTATTGTTGCAATCCAAATGTTTCAAATTGGGAACAGTGCTCAAATTGATACTGGTAATTTTGTTTATGGCAAAATTTAAGGAAGTCAAATTCGTTAAGTCCGTTAAATTCAGGCTTGTCAGTTTATTATTGCTGCAGTTTAGCGAAGCCAGATTGCTTAATCCATTTAAATCTAAACTTGTCAGTAAACCATTTGAACAATTAACAGATTTAAGATAAGTTGTACCCGAACCATTTATAGTCAAACTGGTGTTTTGGTTATTAAACATATAAATATTGGCAAGAGTATTAAATCCGGATACATTTAATGTGATGTTTGCAGGACTTAGATTTAAATTAAGATTTTCAATAGCAGGAAAACCATTCAAGGTTAGAACTGAATTCGAACCTGTGTATTGAAACGTTTTTAAAACTGTTAAATCAGAACCATTAATAATTAAATTATTAGGCAGGTACGAACAAGCCAAAGTGGTAAGATTACTTAAACCATTCAGATTTAAAGTCGTAATATGATTTTCACCGCAACTTAATTCAGTTAGAAGAGTTGCATTGCTTAGATCTAAACTTGTAATTTGATTGTAAAAGCAGGAAAGATGAGTAAGGTTAGTCAGCGTGCTAACATCCAGACTGGTAAGCAGGTTATAATTACATTCTAATTTATCAAGATTTGTTACCCCATTGAAATTAAGATTAGCCAAATTATTATAACTGCACATCAATGATTTAAGATTGGTTAATCCGTTTAGATTAAGATTGGTGAGTTTATTAGTTTCACAAAGCAATAAATCAAGGTTCGTTAGGCCTGTAAGATCAAGGCTTGTAAGTTGATTGTTGCTGCAGTATAAAGTTTTAAGATCGGTTAAGCCATTTACGTTAAGGCTTATTAGTTTATTATTACTGCAAAATAAAGTTTTAAGATTATTTAAACCACTCACATTCAGATCAGTTAATCGGTTTTGATCACAAAAAAGGTTCACAAGATTTGTTAATGAGCTTATATTGAATGCAGTCAAATAATTGGCAGAACAATTTAATTGTGTCAGATTGGTTAAAGCTGCAACATCAAGGTCTAAAAGGATGTTATTGGAGCAATCTAAATTTTTAAGATTTGTAAAACTGGCAATTCCGGTTAAATTAAGGATTGCAGAATTCGAGACTTTCAGCTGATATACAGTTAAGGCTTCATTTACATCAATTTCGCCGTTGTTGTTGGCGTCGATTTTAATTGAGATTCCGGCAGCATTCAGTGCTATGGAATTTGTAATATCTGCTTCCAGCAATTTGGCTTTGAAATTTGCATCGGGGACAGAAACATTTTGTGCCTTTACTATCGTGGTGAGTAATAGCACAAACAAAAGTATTTTTCTTTGCATAATTAAGGTTTATTTGGATTAATTTATAGTTTGGAGATATATTTTTATAAGGATTTGATCAGTTCCTGTAATTTTTCTTTTTTGCTTTGGGCTATAGGAATATTGCTGTTATCAGCCATAATTACATAACCTCCGTCTGATTTTATATAAGATTTTAAATAAGAAAGGTTAATTAAATGTGATTGGTGGATGCGCTCAAAACCATGTTCAGTGAGCATTTCTTCATACTCTTTTAATGTTTTTGAGATTAAAACCGGTTTGTGATTTTTTATAAAAAACTCGGTATAATTGGCTTTAGCTTCACAACGAATAATATCTGCAACTTCAAACAAATGAATTCCGTCACTTGTTGACAAAGCAATTCGCTTGAAATTATCTACTTTTTTCCGAATGTTTTCGAGCAGCAAATCGATGTTTTCAAAGGAATTCTTTTTACCAGCTGCTTCTTTTATTTTGATCATTGTATCCTGTAGCTCCTGGGGATCAACAGGTTTCAAAAGAAAATCCAAAGCACTGAACTTAAATGCTTTTAAGGCATATTGCTCATGAGCCGTTATAAAAACAACATGTGCTTTTAGTTTTCCGTTTACTTTTGAAAGGTTTTCCAAAATATCAAAACCAGTTCCGTCAGTTAGGTGAATATCCAGAAAAATAACCTGAGGCTTTAGTTTTTCAATCGCTGCAATTCCGGTTTTGACACTTTCGGCTTCGCCAATAATAAAAATATCATTGGTATAACGTTCCAAAAGTGCTTTTAAACCAGTTCGTAAATGTTTGTCATCGTCTATTAGTAATGCTGTTATCATTGGCTTTTGGTATTATGATATATATTGAACAGGTAAATATAAAATAGCTTTTGTACCTGTTTTTTGAGAGTTTAAATTCAATTCTACTATTTGAATCCTTGCCGATTTAGAAGTAATAGATTCCATAATCTTTAAGCGCTTCTTTGTAATTTCCAATGCCATAGACTGATGAGCCGTAACCGAATTTTCTTTTAAAAGTTTCGATTCTGATAAACCAATTCCATCATCTGTAATCGTGCAGATTAATTGTTCGTCTTGTACATCAAAATCAACATTTATTTTTCCTTTTCCTTCTTTTGGAACCAGCCCGTGAAGAATGGCATTTTCTACAAAAGGCTGAATCAGCAATGGTGGCAGCCCCATATTAAACTCTACATTTTCACTTGAATTGATTTCAAATTCAAATTTATTATCAAAACGAAGCTGTTCCAGTTCAAGATAATTCTGCAGGCTCTCAATTTCTTTATCTATCGGAATAAGTGAACCTTTAGAATATTCAAGAGTGAGACGCATGAGCTTTGAAAATTTCGATAAATATTTCAAGGCAGAATCGGTTCCATTTTGAACTATAAAACTTGAAATTGAACTAAGACAGTTGAAAACAAAATGAGGATTCATTTGCAAATGCAGTGCTTTCTGCTCGTATTCGGCTACTTCTTTTTTAAGCGTTAATCGGCGTTTTATCTGCATTCGGTTATAAATTACCAAGCCTAGAACAATCAGTAATAGTCCTCCAAAAATCAAAAAAACAACTAATTGAAATTCTCTTTTATGTTTTTCAGAAAGTAAGGCTTCTTTTTTCTTATACTCATAATTCATTTCGGCCTCTGCAAACTTTTTACTTGTCTGCTGATTGTTGATACTGTCACGTGCAATAATGGAATTTTTATAGTGAACCAGGGCGGCATCAGGTTTTTTTAAAGATTCATACAATTCGCTTAACAATTCTTCCGAGTGATAAGTCTGATCAAGAACACCAATTTCCTGAGCGTACTCTAATGATTTAGTAGCGAAGCGAACAGCCTCCTCATATTTTTTTTGCTCTTGCAGTAACAATCCAATATTGTACAAAGCCAAAGAAGCCCCGAATTTATTTTGAATTTCTTCATACAAAGCCAATGATTTCTGATAGTATTTGTTTGCCAAAAGAAAATTTTTCTGTTCAGTGTAATAATCTCCTAAATAATTATGAAGTAAGGCAGAACCACGTTTATTTTCATTTTTCTCAAATCCTTTTTGGGCTTTCAGATAATATTGAATTGCATTTTTATATTCCCCTGTTTCAAAATAAATAACACCAATATTAGTTAATGTAACAGGGGCATTTTGCTCTCCAAGAACACTTTGGATCTTGTGTGCTTCCTTAAGATATTGCAAAGCCTTAGTATATTTTTGCTGGGATTTATAAAGAATACCAATATTATTTAATGTTTTTGAAACACCTGTCAGTTCATCAATCTCCTGATATAATTTCAGTCCTTTCTCATAGTTTTTTAATGCTGAGGTATAATCGCTTTGTTCCGAATACACAACTCCTGAACTTGCATAAGCACGGGCCAGGCCGCTTTTTATTCGCTTTTTATTTGTTTCTTTTTGTAATGCGCTGTCAAATTCCGATTGAGCATTTTTAAAAAACTTCAAAGCAGCCGAATAATTTCCAAGTATGATAGAAGCATTGCCCTTGTTTACATAAGCAGTAGCAAGTCCAAAATGATATTCCTTTTTTAAACTGAGAGCCATTGCTTTCTGAGCATAAAAAAATGTCAATTGCGGATTAATTTCTTTGTATAAATCAGCTATTTTATTATAGTGGTCGACTTTTACAGTATCAATTTTGGTAGTTTCCACAACCTTTTTTAAACTATCTATCTGGACATTTTGCGCATTACATGTACCGCAAATGAGAAGAAAGAAAAAAAAAATTATTTTACAGAATTTAGGATTCACTTTTTTTGTTTTGGTTGTTGTCTGACAAATGTATGATATGTTTATTAGTATCATAACAACCAATTATTATTTATAAGGTTCTGATTATTATTTGACTCTTTTGACTTATTTGTGAAGAATCTAAAGCATGATAAAACATGTTTTTTTGGGATTTATCTCTTCCATTTTAAAGAAGGGCTGTCTGAAAAAAAATTTATTGATTACTCTATATGACTGTCCGCTAAGCGGACTAATGCCCAATAAAGGACGCAGATAACACGAATTAGACGGATTTTCGCTGCTATAATATAAAAATCCGTTTTTTATCGGTTTAAATCCGTGTCATCCGTGTGCCATTCTTAAAATTGGTACAAGTAACGGATAGTCATATTATTCTAAATAAAACACCTGACAGTCAATGAAAAAGGAACAGCTGCCCTATGAATTATACTAAACTTTAAAAACAAAAAAATGATTATTCGTAATCTTTCTTTGATTAAAAAAAAAGCATACTTTTACCGCCGAAAATAACCGAAATATACTACATGAAGAAACTTTACTTCTTATCATTACTTTTTATATTAATCATTTCTACTGTTGCTTATAGTAATAAGCGTAACGATAGAAATAATGTTTCTAATAAAAATTACAGCAACTTTATAGCACCGGGCGTTGATTTCAGTTTTACCAATGATGGTGCCTGCTCCGGAACTCCTGTTACGTTTACTCCCTCTGTAACAGGCACTGCTCCTTTTACTTATAAATGGGATTTTGGAGACGGAAAAACTTCTACTGAAATGAACCCAAGTCATAGCTTTACAGCGGTTGGCTGCGGGACGCAAAATTTTAGTGTAAAACTAACCGTTAAGGATGCAAGTGGTGAAACTACTGTTACAAAAACTGTTTCGGTAAAACAAAAACCCGACTTAAAGTTTACTGACCTTAATGCTCCGGGTTCTAATAAACCTTTTGAAAGATGCGGGGATAATAATTCCAATCCAAAATACACTATTAATGTTGGAAACAGTTCGACTTCTGTTGCTTGTATAGCCTCATATAATGTAGATTGGGGTGATGGTACATCAGAAACCAATATTACTTTTCCAAAAAGCCATCAATACCAAAAATTAGGTTCTTTTAATATGGTTATTACAGGAGTTGGCAGCAACAGCTGTAATAATTCTGCTACCTATGTAGTTAAAAATTCTAATAACCCAATTGGTGCTCTTATCGCTCCTGGAAACACAACCAATTTATGTATTCCTGTTGAGCCAATGGATTTTGCTATTGGATCGTGGGCGCTTAATCCTTCAGACACTAAGTATCATGTGAATTACGGAGACGGAAGTACCATTGATTATACTCAGGTACAATTAGAAAGTTCTGTTTACTATAATGCTGCAAATCCGGTTGCCTCTCAAAATTTTCCTATCCCACATAAATATACAAGAGCAAACTGTCCTTCAGGAAATACGGTTACTTTAACAATTACAACGGGGGGATCTTGCGGAAGTACCTATCTTACTGCCGGGCCTATTATTATTTTAGATGTTCCTGTAATCAGTTTTAGCGTACCGACTGTTGCTTGCGTCAATTCGAGCGTATATTTCAGCAATTCAACCTATGCAGGTTATACTAATGGTTGTAGTACCCAGAATGTTTATACTTGGGATTTTGGAGACGGAACACCGGTATCAAGAGAGGTCAATCCATATCACGTTTATACAAGTCCAGGAAGATATAAAGTTACTTTAAAAGCTACAACCCCATGTGGTGTCGGATTAGATGTTCCTCCACAATATATATGTGTTGAACCTGTGTTGCAACCACAATTTACCTATGGTAATGCCTGTGCTTCAGAAATAGTTCAGATAACAAATACTACGGATACAAATTTAAGCTGTGGCGTATCAAGCTTCTATTGGGAAGTAACTGGCTATTCCCCAGCATATTGTGGTAAAGAAACTTCACCCGGATCAGGAAGGGGCCAGTGGAATTTTGCAAACGGAACACATTCCTCTTCAAAAGATCCGGCTTTTAATTTTACAACGCCCGGAATTTATTATCTAAGACTTAGAACACGCAACTCTTGTGGAATAGATCGTGAAACCACACAGGCAATTCATGTAAAAAAGAAACCTGTTATTTCTTTAAAACCAATTTCAGATTTTTGTAAATCGGCCACCATTTTTCCTGTCGGAACGGTAGAAGAAACCTGCTCTCCAACTTCAGAAATCACGTATTCATGGAGCTTCCCTGGAGGAACACCGTCAACTTCTACAGCTCTTAACCCGGGAGCTATTAATTATACTAAAACGGGTAATTATGTCGCTACTTTTAGGGTTACCAATAGTTGTGGTACAACCGAAGTGTCAAGAAACTTTTCTGTCGACATGGTTCTTTCACCCGTAATTACTCCAAAAACAGCAAAAATATGCAGTGGTAATTCTTTTCAAATTACGCCTTTTAGTAACGGGACGACAGACAATGTACCATCAGGAACTACTTATGTATGGTCTACACCTGTAGTTTCTCCTCCTGGAGCAATTAGCGGAGCAACATCGCAATCTAGTCCAAGGTCAAGCATTGGTCAGACATTAATAAACAATACAGCAAGCCCTGCAACGGTAACCTATACTGTATCTCCAATATCTACTTCCTGCCCGGGTCCAAATTTTACCATTACCGTTACGGTAGAACCTACAATAAAAGTAGTGCAAACTATAAAAAATGGTACTTGTTATGGCTCTAATGATGGCTCTATCAGTTTAACTGTCAGTGGAGGAACACCCCATACAACCGGGAAACCTTATATAATATCCTGGACAAGTTCTAACGGATTTACAAGTTCAGATCAGAATATTTCTAATTTACAAGCGGGTCAGTATTATTTATCAATTACAGATGCTGGAGGCTGTCCTGTTAATACATCATATAATGTCTCACAACCTGAAGTATTTAGAATTGCAAGTGAAAGCAAAAATGATATAACGTGTTTTGGACTGAACAACGGAACTATCAATACCTATGTAACAGGGGGAACACCTCCTTATAACTTCGTGTGGACAAAAGATGGAGTTAATTATCCATCTAATTCAGGCAGCCTGACTAATCTGGAAAAGGGAGTTTATCAGGTAAAAATAACTGAAGCTAATAGTTGTGGTGAACTTACAGGAACAATTTTTACTATTGTTGAGCCACCTTTACTGGAAGTAAAATGGGAAAGCCAGGTTGATGTTTTATGCTACGGATATAATACCGGTGAAATTAATGTAAGTTCATCAGGAGGAAGACCTGCTCATCGTTACAGTTGGACCGGACCAAACGGATTTAGAAGCAATCTCCAAAATTTAAAGAATCTCTATGCAGGTACTTATAATTTAACCGTTACGGATAATTCAGGATGTACTGTTCCACTGACAGTTGAAATACTTCAAAACCCTGAAATTAAATTAGATTACTCAGTTACTCATTTAACTTGTTACAGTGTTAGGGATGGCGTAATAAAAATTAACAATATTACAGGTGGTGTTCCTTTTGCAACCGGTGATCCGTATATTATAAAATGGAGCAATTTAGGAACCGGAATGGTACAAACTAATTTGTCCGCAGGAAACTATTTAATTACCATTACTGACGCTTTAGGCTGTCCAAAAGAATTCCCTATAGAGGTTAACAATGCCCCTGTTTTTAAAATCGATCCGGATTTTAAAAATATTTCATGCCACGGAGCAAATGATGCCTATATACGATTAAATCTTGTTGGTGGTCAGGCGCCTCTTAAATTAGAATGGAGTGATGGTTCTACTGCCGGAATTGAAAGGAACAATCTTAGCGAAGGAGTCTATAAAGTAAAAATTACAGATGCGAAATTATGTGTAATTGAAGCAGAATATATTGTTGTTAATCCACTTGAGTTAGAAATAAGAGGAGATGTTTCAAACCCTCTTGATTGCGTTAAAGCAAATACAGGTGTTATAGATCTTGTAGTAACGGGCGGTACAGCTCCTTATACGTATGCCTGGTCTAATGGTGCCAGAACAGAAGACCTGAGTGAACTTACTCCTGATAATTATACTGTTATCGTAACAGATTCCAGAGGTTGTAAAAAATCAGATACTTTTCAAATTACACGATTTGAACAGCTTACCCCAACAATTGAAGTTTTAACTGATTTTAATTGTGAAACTAAATTTGTAGACCAAACATTTGTAGGACATGTAAAAGGAGGTATTCCGCCTTATACCCTAAAATGGTCGGATGGAATTATTTCGGGCGTAAATGGAGAAATAATGAAAACCGATAATAAAGGATTAGTCATTTTTAGTGTTACCGATAGTTTTGGCTGCTATGCCGAGGTCGTGCATAATGTTAAAACACCTGTTTTAGGCACACCTGATTTTTCTGCCAGTTCAATTGGTAAAGACGTTTATGGTTTATATGCGATCTATGATCCTGTTTTATTTACAAACTTAGCTACAGGTGATTTCAATCATGTATCGTGGGATTTTGGTGATGGTAATTTTTCAGATGAAGAGAGTCCAAACCATATTTACACACGCGAAGGAACCTATACAATTAAGCAATTGGTTTCGTATCCTTTCGGTTGCCAATATTCTTATGAAGCTTCTATAGTGGTTGAAAAAGGATATAGTCTGATTATGCCTAATGCATTTACACCAAATAATGACGGCATCAATGATTCATTTGCACCGGTATTTACTGGCTTAAACAATGTAACTCTGGATATTTATGACACATGGGGAGGAATCATTTACTCAGAAACGGGAGTAAACATTCGGGGCTGGCGAGGAAAAATTAAAGATCTGGATGCTGAAAATGGCAATTATTACTTTAAGATATCGGCACAAACTTTTTACAATCATACCATAACCGAAAAAGGGTCACTCACATTAATTAAATAAAAGCAACAGATTAAAAAAATGAGATTAAAATTACTATTTGTTATACTGATAACATGTTGTTTTTATACCAAAACAAGAGCACAAGACCCTATTTTTACACAATATTTTTTAGTTCCGGAAACCTTAAACCCTGGTTTTAGCAGTTTTATGGAAACTACCTATACCGGAATAATTCATCGTGAACAATGGCCTGAACTAGATTTAAGGGTCGATACTGATTATGCTTTTGTAAACACCTGGAGCGAAAGCATACAGAGTGGTTTTGGCGTTAGTATACTGAATCAGAGAGAAAATGCATCAAAATATAATTTTACCCAGGTGAATGCAAATTACGCCTACAGGGTAAGGATAAATGATGACTGGTATTTCAGGCCCGGTATCGAAGCCGGTTTTGGATTAAAGTCCTTTGCTTTTCAAAATTTATTGCTCGAAGACCAGATTAACTTAAACGGTCCAAATAATGCCACTTCGATTGACCCATTGCTGGCAAACGACAAAATAACTTTTTTTGATATATCTGCGGGTATGGTTTTTAATACAGATGATCTTTGGATTGGCTTGTCTATGAAACACCTCAACACGCCTAATATTGCTTTAAGTAACAACGGAAATCTACCTTTAAATACCTTTTTCTCTTTAAGCTCAGGATATGAATTTCTGGTAGCTGATTATATAGATGTTTTATTTTTTCCGTACGAAACGAAAATGTTTGTTACTTCAAACTATATGCAGCAAGGAAGATACAACCGACTTGATATGGGTGCTTCTATCCTATTCGAAAAAATGTTTTTTGGAACTACTTTCGTTACCAATCCTGGAAAAAACGGAATGAACAATCAATTGCTTACCTCTATTAACTTTTTTACCGGATTACAATATGAAAATTTACGACTTGGACTTTCCTATGATTTAAATACTACCAAAATTGGAAGAACTGGCGGCGTTTATGAACTTTCATTAACCTATCAATTTAATTTAGCCCGTAAGTGTTTTGGCTGTCCTAATTATTCTGGGAATTAAGATCAAACAGTTACACTTCTACTTCAAATAAAAAAAACGGAAATAACTTTTATCAGTTATTTCCGTTTGATACTAATTCAAAATTGTTTTTAAGATTTTATCTATCTGGTATAAACTGTAATTATACCAGTAGCTTTATCTTTTAATTTCAATTCTTTATTCGTAAGGTTCATAATATCGCTGGTAGTAGCAGTACTACCAATAGTAATAGTTAAATCATTATGAGATCTTACGTAAGTTCCTGTTGTCTCAGTTTTGCTACAATCATCACCGCTATAATCACCAATAACTGCTACATTACTCAATTTTAGCTCTAAATAATCTTTACTGCATCCACTTTCATTTTCAGGAGCATCTGCCAATACTTCGTTTCCATCAACTATTCCACCTATTTTGCTTAGCTCATACTTTCCCTGAATTGGTACTATTGTTTCTCCGTCATTATCTTCATTACTACAAGATGTTGCTGCAAATAATCCAAAGCTTAAGGCTAATACGTATAAAAAATTTCTAGTTTTCATGTTTGTTTGTTTTAAATTATGTTTAATATTTATATCACGAAATTACATTCAATGTAATTGAAACTTGTTTCATAATTTTCAAAATAAGTTACATAATTGATGTTTATTTGATAATAACACAGTTTAACATGTGATATGCGAAGAATAAAACAAAAAACCTTCTGAATTAAACTTTCAGAAGGTTTTCAACTTTTTACTTATTAACTGATAAAGAATGTATTAGTCTCGTACTTTTATTTATCATGTAGTTCCAAATATATTTTAAAAATAATTCAGAATAATATTAAATATTTGTAACCTGATTGCTATATGTTTAATGGGTAAAGTTTAACATTATTATGCTGCAAATAATAAGAGTTATTATTTAACATACTTATCAATAATATACTGGGTCACTGGTCTTAAGGGTTTATTATTTTCTGGATGTCTGCCATGTTCATTAAAAAAGTCAACTCCATTTGCTGTCTTTGAGTACCAAATAATTGCCACACCATTATTATCAAAACAGGTTGTGGTATCACAAACAGCAATCTTTTTTAAATTAAAAGCTGTTTCATCAAAAGGTTGAATTTTATTATAATTACCTATTCCTGTCACTTCTAAATCACAACTCACTTTTTCATAATGATCAGTTGACCATTGCATGCATTGTTTTCTTTGTACAAAAAATATACAGGTAGAAAACAAAATTATAAAAAGCAGCAATAAAATCTGGTTTGATTTTTTTGAAAGTATTTCTGGCACCTTAGTTCTAAAACTAATTGGTTTAATATTTCCGTCAGTATTTTTTTCTGAGTTTATTTTTGCTTCTTCTCCACAACTGTCAAAACTCTTTTCAGTAATAATTTCTTCAGAAAACTCATTATCCTTCCCTAAATCTAGATTCAGTGGATCAACTATGTTTTTTTCGTTCTCATTAAAAGAAATTTTTCTAAACTTATTATAAGGTCTTAAATTAAAATCTACTAAAATCGCAGCAAGATTTACCGCAACTTTATCTGTCAAGTCTGTTTGGACTTTATAAAAAGTACCAATAGGTTTAAATCTGTCAGTATGTTCTCTAAATTGTTTTCGCTTGTTTGGATCAAATTCAAATCCAAAAAAGGACTTAAAGGTAATTAGGTCATCAGGATTTTTATTTTTTTCAAATATTTCCCAACATAAATTTCTAAGATTAGCTTGTGAAGGATTAGGAAAATTATCTGCTGCAATCTCTATTTTATATTTTTCCTGAATAGCTTTTTTATAATCTTCAATAGTATAGTACTGCATAGGCCATTGGGAATTTTTAGGAATTTCCGGGAATTTTCAGGAATTATTAAACATTATAGGAATTCCGGGAATTCCTAGTCAGTACAGGCTTATAAGCGTCTTTACTTTGTCCTCAGAAATTAGTTATTGTTCTACTTCGCGATTAAAACAAATGTACAAAACTAGTTCAATTAAAAGTGCGGAAAACCGTAAGACGGACTTTATCCGGGAAGTATAAATAAATTTTATAGTTCTACGCACTTCACTTCCCAAAATCATTGGTATTGCCAAACAAGATCCGGACAGAATCCGGACAGCAATACCCATGCTTAATTTTTAAATCCAAAATCATGAAAAAATTATTTATATGGGGAGCGTTCGCTCTATTGACAACTACATTATTCTCTTGTACTGCTGATGAATATGAAACTCAGACAGAAAAAGAAATAGCACCAACTTATGCTGATGGTCCAGGAGACGATCCTATCAAAGTACCACCACCGCCACCAAAATAATAATCTATAAAAATATATAATTAATCATTAATTTCGGGGAAAGTATGTATTATGCTGCGATCCCCGTTTTTAAGTTTCTTTTTTTTTCTTTTTATTTTTTCTTGTAAGGAAAAGATACCTAATACCAGTACTATTAATACAACACCTTTAAAAAAAGAAGCAATTCTTTTTCGGGAAAAAGGTATAGTGAATTTTGAGAAAAAAAACTTTAATGTTGCTTTTTACAACTTCAATAAATCGAAAATAGCGTATGAGACTTTAAAAGACACGGCTAATATGATTTACATTCTTATTCATATGGCCTCAATCCAACAAATAAATGGTGATTACTATGGAAGTAAAGAAACATTAACTGAAGCATTACCTTATATCAAAAAGAAAGATATTTATAGTGCTTCAATTAATAACTATTTTGGTATAGCAGATAAAGAGCTTTCAATTTATAACGACGCAATTTACTATTATAAGGAAGCTATAAAAGATTGTGAAACCGAAATAGCAAAGCAATCTCCTTTAAACAATATTGCAGTTGTTTACATTCTGCAAAAAAAATATGATAAAGCTATCAGCATATTAGAATCCATTCGAAACAAAAAATTAAATGATTTAGAGACTAAAGCAAGAGTCATAGATAATTTAGGTTATGCCCATTTTAAAAAAGGAATGAAGGAAAAAGGACTTGATCTAATGAATGAAGGTTTCGCTATTAGAAGCCAAAAAAATGATTCTTATGGAAGCATTGAAAGCAATTTGCACTTAGCAGAATATTATATCAAAACAGATTCAAAAAAATCAAACCAACATGCTCTAGAGGCTTATCGAACTGCTACAAAACTCAATAGCATTGATGAACGATTAAAAGCTTTACAATTATTAATTTCCAATAATTTAAGTGGAGAAAGCACAAAATATGCTCAAAAATATATTACACTCAACGACAGCATAATTAAAATCCGCAACAACTACAAAAACAAGTTTGCCAAAATAAAATACGACTCTAAAAAGGAAAAGGACGAAAATCAAAAACTCCGTTTAGAAAAAGCGGAGGATTTATTGTCTCTCCAGGAAGCAAAATATCAACGAATATTTTTTATAATCGGAATTGCATCCCTTTGTCTTTTATTATTGTACTTAAGAAAATTTTATCAAAACCGAAACCGAATCGAAAAAATAAAAACAGCCTACGATACCGAAACCAAAATCGCCAAAGACCTTCACGATGAACTCGCAAATGATGTTTTTAATGCTATCACTTTTACTCAAACACAATCGTTAGAAAGTAAAAACAGGAAAGAAACCTTAATTCAAAAACTGGATTATATATACACACGTGTCCGTAGAATTTCGAGAGAGAATAATGATATCCATACTGGAGAAAATTATTCGGACAACTTAAAAGAAATGCTGTCAACATATAATACCGACCAGACAAATGTAATTATTAAAATCGAAGAAATCAATTGGAACGATATCGATGAAATTAAAAAGGTTACCATTTACCGTGTTTTACAAGAATTAATGGTAAACATGAAAAAACATAGTCAGGCTTTGCTAGTAGTTATAAAATTTGACATCAGCTCAAAAAAAATATTTATTGATTATACGGATAACGGAAAAGGATGTGACAAAAACAAAATTATAAAAAATGGATTGCAAAATATGGAAAACCGTATTCTGTCTACAAAAGGAACTATTACTTTTGAAACTGAACCTGATAAAGGTTTTAAAGTAAAAATAACAATGCCCAAATAAAAGCCTATGTTTAAAAAAGTAATAATAGCCGAAGATCTTGACGCCATGAATTTAGGAATTCAACAAGTATTAAAAGATTTGAATATTGTCGATTTTCAGCATTCCAAATTTTGTGATGAAGCATTTCTAAAAATCCGTGCCGCAATTCATCAAAATGAACCTTACGATTTACTAATCAGTGATCTTTCGTTCAAAACCGATCATCGAAAGGCAACTATTGCCAATGGCGATGAGCTGGTTCAAAAGGTTCGCACATTACAGCCTGACATTAAAATCATCGCTTATTCTGTAGAAGACAAAAGTTACCGAATTAAATCACTCTTTGACAATGCAGGAATAGATGGTTTTGTTTCCAAAGGTCTTAACAGTATCGAAGAACTAAAGAAAGCTATTCATACTATTTCAGCTTCTGACCAAAAATACATTTCGCCTGAAGTTGCATCTGCTTTGCAGGAAAAAAACAACTACGAAATTGACGATGTAGATATTCAAATTCTAAAACATTTGTCTTTGGGCACTTCTCAGGATGAAATTATAGAAATCTTTAAATCCTCAGATATCAGGCCAAACAGCAAAAGTGCCATCGAAAAAAGACTGGCGAAACTCAAAGACTTTTTTAAGGCAAATAATACCGTTCATTTGGTTTCTATTACTAAGGATATGGGGATTATTTAATTTCCTTACCGTAACAATGTTAATTATAGGCTCCTTCGGGGGCTTTTTTTATTTCTAAAAACTAAAATTTGGGGATTATGGATTTCCGTAAAATACTGATTTCAAATAGGTTTAAGTTTGAATTATCAAATCAATTTAAATACTATTAAACCAAAGAAAATTATGAAAAACTATTATGTAAATAACACCGCTCAATTAAACGGAGATCATGAAGTCCATACTGACGACTGTCCTTACTTTAAAAATATTACAAGCAAGAAATACTTAGGTGTTTTTTCCAGCTGTAAACCTGCAGTAGATGAAGCTAAAAAAACATACTCAAAATCCAATGGTTGTAAAACGTGTTGTAATGTCTGCCACACAACTTAATCATGGGCTTTCGATTTCAAAAAAGAATTAGACTTGGAGGTGGACTTGGATTAAACATTAGTAAATCCGGAATTTCTCCAAGTCTTAGAACCAAAATGGGAACATTTAGTAAAAATGGTTATTCTACCAAAACCGGTATACCCGGATTAAGATACCAAAGCAGCGGGTGTCTTGTAATATTTGCTTTTACAGGCCTTCTTACATTTTTAATTTTCACAATAATACATTTATAACTATGGGATATCGAAAAGGATATTACAGAAAAGACGGAACTTATGTTCAGGGGCATTATGCCAATAACAGATCTAAGTCTTTTTCAACTAAAAACAATAATGGATGCCTAATTCTGATTTTATTTTTTACCGCAATTAGCTCAATTATTTCGTGCTCAGAATCTTCAGATTCAGTTGAGAAAGCTTCAAATCCGGATTCAAACTCCAATTGTCCAACTAAAACTTGTGGAGATTTTACAAGTCGGTCTCAAGCACAAGCAACTTATGACAGTAACAAAAGCTGTTATAAAAACTTAGATGCTGACGGTGATGGAATCGTATGTGAATCTTTAAAATAAACAACTACCAACCATGATAACACTAGAACTTAAAAGCCACTTTTTGAGATTATATCAAATGGCATTATCAGATGATCAATTTAATGTATTGGAGCTTCAAATGCTTTATCATTTTGCAGATGAAAGAGGAATTCCAAAAGAGGAACTTGATAAACTTTTCCTCAATCCTGTCAGCATTGAATTCGCTGTTCCTGAAAACTTAAATACAAAAATTGAATACTTATATGATCTGACCAGAATTATCTGGGCTGATGAAAAAATAACCGATGACGAATTAAATATGCTCCGAAAATATTGCCGGAAATTTGATTTCGTTGAAGAAAACATCAATGATTTATCTGATTATCTTATTGATTGTGTTCAGAAAAACATTGGTAAAGAAGAAATTATTAGCCAACTAAACGCTTAAGCTATGAAAACACTTTCTCAATTATTTAGTTTAAAAAAACCTGAAGATTCTTCTTTTAAATCTTTGGAAGAAAATGAAGAAGACAGAGAACAAATCAGAATTACGTATTACCAAAGTGGTTTTGCAGCATCTGTAAAAGCAACAGGGAAACCAATTGTTTTAAAAGCATGCCTTCAAAATTTATACATGAGTTTTGAAGATCAGTGCCGAAAACAAAAAATGGAACAAGACCGATTAAAACAGCCTTACCGCGAAGAACAGGAAAAGAACAGAACTGAACTTAAAAAGTCTGAAACAGCTATTAGTATTTTTGAAAAAAAAGAACAGGATATCAACGATAATATCGACGAGATCAGAAACGAAATTATCGACGTCAGACGTAATCCTGACAAATACGGCATCGAAGATGGCAAAGGTTTAAAAGCACAATTTTACATCGGTTTGTTTTTACTGCTTCCTATTACACTCTACGTATTAGTCTTTTATATTTCGGCCTCGTATTCTGCTTTTTTCAAAGAATTTTCAAATGATAGTTTAACAGCTGCCATATTTGATGCAGATGCTTTTACAAATGCTTTTAAAGCAAGCTGGCTTGAAGGTGTTCTGGTGGTAACAATCCCCTTTGTATTTATGGGATTAGGTTATGTAATTCATATGGTTCAAAAAGGAAAAGGCATAAAAAATATTTTAAGAATGATGTCCTTATTTGTTATCACCTTTTTATTTGATGCTTTGCTGGCTTATCAAATCGAAAAAAAGATATATGAATTTAATAAAACAACAGATTCTGCTCCATACAATTTAAACATCGCTTTGGGTGAGGCCGAATTCTGGATGATCATATTTGCCGGATTTGTAGTTTACATAATCTGGGGACTTGTATTTGATTTTGTCATGAAAGAATTTGAAAATATTGATAAGATAAGAGCTTTCATCAGAGGAAAAAAAGAGAGTTTAATTAATCTGGAGAAAATAAAAGCAGATTATATCAATAAAATCAACGATTTCAAACAACAGATTGTTACCCTAAACGGAAAAAATTCAGAACTGCAATCAAAAATAGATGGTTTTGTTTTTCCGGTAAAAGAATATCTGCATTACCATCATCAATACAAAGAAGGATGGTTTCAGGCTATAAATACAGAAATCGCTTTGGCTCATAAAGAAAAAACAGAACTTCTGGAAAGCTGTGAATTTCATTCTGAAGAGCACCTCAACAAATTAAATTTAGTTGATCCTGATTTTCAACATTTGGTATATTCTAAAAATTAATTAAATGAAAAATATTTTACAAAAAGTAGTACTGTCATTAGTATTGATTTCTATTTTTTCGTGTAAGGAAGACAGCAAAAATGAAGAAAAAGAAATCGTACTTAAAAAAAATACTGCTTCAGAAAACTACAATATCAGCATTCTTATTGATTTGTCAGATCGAATTAGTCTCAAAAAGAATCCAAATCCAACAATGGAATTTTACCAAAGAGATTTAGGCTATATTAAATCGGTTTCAGAAGCTTTTACGCAACATCTAAAATCAAAAAGAATAAGGCAGATTGATGATAAAATACAGCTGTTTTTTAATCCGGAACCGGAAAGTCCTGAAATAAATTCGATTGCAAATGAATTAAAAATTAAAGTTGATAAAGATAATGCCTCAAAAGATTTACTGAACTCGATAAGCGGTAATTATGCTTCAAAAACAGCAAAAATATACGATTCTGCAATTAAAGATGATAACTATATCGGGTCTGATATTTGGAATTTTTTTGACAGTAAAGTACAAGATCAATGCATTGATAAAGGGTATAGAAACATTCTAATTATTTTGACGGACGGTTATATGTTTTACGAAGGAACCCAAATCAAAAACGGCAATTTATCAAGCTATTTAACTCCAAAATTAATTCAGCAAAATAGTCTAAATACAAACGACTGGCAGAAAAAATTTGAAAGTGAAAATTTTGGTTTTATCAAAATTCATAACGACTTATCAAATCTTGAGGTTTTAGTTCTTGGTATAAATCCAGGTAAAAATAATCCTTATGAAGAAAAAGTCATCAAAGCCTATTGGAGCAAATGGCTGACAGACATGAACATCAAACATTTTGAAATCAAAAGTGATGATCTGCCTTCGAATATGGATAAAATTATTAAAGATTTTATTTTGAATAAAGAATAATAATTCAAAAAAAACAATTTAAAAGAGGAACTCTATTGTCCTCTTTTTCTATTTATAAAAGTTTCAAAAAACTTCATCTCTTTACGGTTTTCCATAAAATATTGATTCTTATTGGTTTTACATTTGAATTATTAATCTAAACTAAAACCAATGGAAATCAATATTCAACTTAAATCATTAGCAGATAAAATCAATCAGTTAAAAAGTAAAATTGAGACAGAAGAATCTACAAAACACGCTTTTGTATTGCCGTTTATACATGTTCTCGGATACGATGCTTTTAATCCGCTTGAAGTTGTTCCTGAATTTACCGCAGATCTCGGCCTTAAAAAAGGAGAAAAAGTAGATTATGCGATCTTTCAAAACGGAGAACCCATTATAATTGTTGAATGCAAAAGCTGGAAAGAAAAATTAACGATACATAATTCACAGTTATTCCGCTATTTCCATGTTACCAAAACACGATTTGCTCTTTTGACAAACGGTATCAATTACCAGTTTTTTACTGATTTGGATGATCAGAACAAAATGGACGAAAAACCTTTTTTGGAATTTGATATCTGTAATCTAAAAGAAAATACAATCAACGAAATAGCGAAATTTCATAAAGCCAATTTCGACGTAGACAATATTGTAAGCAATGCCAGTTCTTTAAAATACATTAAGGAAATTAAAAAACAAATCAATGCCGAGTTGGAAAGCCCTTCGAATGATTTTACAAAACTTTTTGCAAATAAAGTGTATGCCGGCAGACTTACTGAAAAAGTGGTGGATGAGTTTAAAGATTTAGTTCAGAAATCAGTAAGTCAATATATTAATGATAAAATTAATGACCGATTAAATGCTGCGCTGACCAAAGAAACAATAAAACAGCAGGATGAAGAAACTGTAATAGTCGAAGATGACAATAAAATTAATACAACAGAAGAAGAACTTGATGCTTATCGTATCGTAGTGGCAATTTTACGCAGAAAATTACCAACCAGCAGAATCGTTCATCGTGATACACAATCTTATTTCGGAATCTTATTGGATGATAACAATCGTAAACCTTTATGCAGACTACATTTAAATGGAGGAAAAAAGTATATCAGCTTATTTAATGAAAATAAAAGCGAAACCAAATTATCCATTTCATCCATTGACGATATTTATCAATTTGAGAAGGAATTATTAGAAACAGCAGCACTTTACGAAACCGAATAAATTATTCCTTTTTACATTAAAATAAATTAGATTTAACAATCTAAACTATAACGGATTATGCTAAAAAAATACTTAATTTCATTTATAATATTCGTAACACTTTCCTGTAAAAAATCTCCTCCTCAAAAAATTAATACTTTTTATAAGGAGGTGATAACTGCTGATGACCGAAAGACGATCACACCGCAAGAAGCTAAAACTTATCACGTTGATAAAACTTATCAATACGAATACAGAACAGGAAATTCCGGGCATTATGAATATAATTATGATGTAAAAGGTGTAAACATTAAAGGCGATTCGGTTTTTGGGAATATAAACGTAGAGGGGAAATGCGGTGCGGGAATTTTAATGTGTGATACTCTTTCAGATATTGAAATCAACACTGAATGGATTTCCTACGGAAAGCTAAAAGCGAATGATAAAAAAGGGAATGAATATCAATTAATTGTCAAATAAATATCCCAATGAAATATACTTTACTCCTGCTATTTATTTGTTTCTCTTCCTTTCGACCAGCGACAACCTATGTATATATATGCGGACCAACCGGTGCAAAAAAATATCATTATAAAGAAAACTGTCGTGGCTTAACAGCTTGCCGACATGTAGTAACAAAAGTATCTGTTTCTCAGGCACAAGGATATGGACTAACGCTTTGTGGATGGGAAGATTAAGTTTGACAATTTATATTCTCAAAACTGCCATATAAACCATACTCCACATTTAATCCTGAATTTTCTGTCCTTTATCTATAGTAATGGTCAACTTGTTTTTCTTTTGTTCTATGTTTACGATTTGCCCTTCCCTGAAACCAAGTTTTTCAAGCCATTTGCCTTCTAACCTGATTTCGGGGATAGTTGTACCGCCATAAGTTCTGGCTTGATATTTCGTATGAATCTTGAGTTTCCGTAAATTTGCCATTTGTCATACAATTATACGACAAATATAAATTAAAAAATCAAATTGTCAACTTTTTATATGACAAAATTGTCAGCAAATTAGCTGACATTTGGTTTGTGACACGAGATAAACTAAAAAAGAAAATAGGTCAACGGATTATTGAATTCCGTGAACAAAAAGGTTGGAGCCAGTCTGACCTTGCAAGAGCATGCAATAAAGATCGCCAGGCTATTGAAAAACTTGAAAACGGAAAAGTCAACCCAACACTCTATACTTTACATGAAATTGCCAATTCTTTGGAAATTTCTTTGTCAAAGTTGGTAGATTTATCTTAATCATCCGCGTTATAAACGCTACCATACATTCTTTATGCAGATACTCGTTGAAAACGAACACCTGTTTGAGGCTTGGGACTGCGTAACACAATGTAACTACTCTGATTAAGCACTAATTTAGCAATTATACACTTGCACAATGTTATTAATTCACATTCTGTCTTTGACAACCATCTATTCTTTCTTTTTTAGTTAAAGTCCAAACGTTAATTGCTTTATTTTTTAATTTATTTTCAGAGTCAGGTTTAATCAATTCAATTTCAATAATACTTTCGGTTGCGATTTTATAATCAGAATTCTCTATTTGATATCCATTTACATACACTCCGTTATTTTTATCAATTCCGAAAAAGTTATTTAGTTCAGATTGTGTTTTAAATGCAGTTTTTTTATTTAAAGTGACAAAAATAATTCCATTTTCAGTCAAATTAAAGAATTTATGCTCTTTCCTATTTGGTTTATCTTTAAGGACATTCAATTCGGTTATCAACTCTTTTTTGATTTCTATGACATTTCCATTCGCAATAATATCTTTTTCAATAATGATTGTTGGACAATTGCTTTTGATTCCTGGTAATTTCGAATAACTGTCTTGAGAATAGGTATTTGACAAGAAGAAAGTAAATATAAGTGTAATCAATATTCTATTCATATAAGTATTTTTAATGTTGTACGTTATCTTGCCACAAGTGGTTTGGGTTTAAATTAAGCCCATTATTCGAATTTGCCAAATCATCCCAAATACAAAACCAATTTTCCATTAAGCCAATTGCCCAAATCCGTTGTTGCAGTTGTGTGCTGTTTTTTATCTTCAAAATTTATATTTATCCCCAGCTGCGCAAAGTCTTCAGACTTTGCGTCTTTTTTCAAATGTTCTTAAAACTGTATATCTAATAAAAGTCTCCTGACTTTTCCGATAACGTCTTAGGAATTCAACACCTTTTTGAATACTTTAGTTTTTTACAACTCTTTAATCGCATACCTTACCAAGGCATATCCATTAAAAGTCAGGAGACTTTTGACACTTTTATGGATTCCAACACGATTTTAAAAATTGCGCAAAGTCTAAAAAAGACTTTGCGCAGCGAGGGGTAAATTCGGCTCAAGGTTCAGTTTCTAAATAACATCTATTTTCTGTCTATTCCGGTTATTCAATTTCTATGTATTCGGATTTTCCTTTTTCGTTTCCTTTTGTCAGCCATTCCCAATCTAAACTTAATTTTATTTTTCCTTCACTTGTTAAAGAAATTTTGGCTACTGCTTTTCCCGCTTTTAATAAATTGTCTGTCGTCAAGCATTGATACAACATATTTAATTCGTCAACTTTTAAGTCCGCAATAATTTTTCCATATTTTATTGTTCCACCAAAATAGTCAGCGGTTACAAGATTGCTATCTTGTCTATATTCAAAAACAGTTTCCGAGTTTACTTGTCCACTTTCGGAGTTTTCGATTAGTGCAAATTTCTTGTTGTTAAAGTCGTAATTATTCATTTTGTCTATTTTCTGTATGGTTTCGGTTTTTCGGAATATACCGCACAACGTCTTGGGTTAGACTAAGACTTTTCTTCGGATTTCAAATCATACCAAATAAAACCAACTTTCTATTAAGTTAATTGTCCAAATCCGTTGTAGCTATTGTGCGCTCGTTTTTTTATTTATTCAGTTTTTTCAAGCTTTCATTTATCCATTCATTATACCATTCTGCAAAATTATATCTCGATTTAGTTTCTGTCGAAAATGGGTATATTCCTTCGTCATTTACTCTGGAATCAAGCCAGACATTTCCTTTTTCTAATCCTGAAACAACCAAAAAACAATAAATTCCACATCCATAATGACAAATTCTAATACTTCCATAAATATGTTTTTCGCTAAAACATTCTAATTCCCAATTTTCAAATTCTTCACTTTCTGTATAATCTTCATCGTTTTCATTTCCGGCAAATGTTAGATTCCACTTTTCTGTGTATGGAAAATTTTCATTTAGAAAATTCCTGCTTTCAATATCAAGTTCAAAATTCCAGTCTTCTAACTTCAAAACTCCATAAGCCGGACCAACTCCGCCATTTCCAATATTTTTTATAAAATTTCTATATTCGAATGGTAGCTCAATTTGATTTATTTTTTCAAAGTCTAATATTTTTTCCTCTGATAAACAATTATTTAGTTCGTATTTATGTTCTTTGGAACCAAATATTTGAAATGGATTTTTCTTGAAAAACCCATTTCCATCAATTTTTTTAAGCTTAGAAATTTGTTCTTTTTCAATTATCATTTAAACTTCTTTTTTTTATTTCGTTCTGCTAAAATGACGCTCCAGTACTACAGCGGGTTCGGAACCAAATTAAAATCATTCTTTCAAGTTGCCAAATCATCCCAAATACAAAAACCCGCTTTCCATTTAGCCTATTACCCAAATCCGTTGTAGCTGTTACCTGCTGGCTTTTATTTCGATTTATATTTTCAGCCACCATTTCATTGTTTTTAATTTTTCAGATTCTATGTCATTTAGGTCTTGATTCTCAAATTCAGCAAGTTTGTTTTTAAGTAATACAATTCCATAATTTTCTTTTAACCAAAAAGGTAATTCTTCAACACTTTTATTCCAATTTTCAACAGTAGCTTTTAGAATGAGCATTAAATCAATTTCCGTTTTAGGTTTAATTCTGTTCAATATTTTTCCTGCGTATTTTTGGTCAACATATTCCGTATTGGGTCTTTTTGTGTTTTTGAATATTTTAATTATTCCGCTTATAATAATTTCGTCATTGACTTTATCTAAAATTTTAATAAGTTGTCGGATTCTTAAATCTCCAATTTTATCCATTAAGTCTATAGACGAATAAAATTCATTTTGAAAATCATCTGGTGTTATTGGAATCTTCATAGGATTAAGCTTGTAGGTAACATTTATGGCACTACAGCGGGTTTGGGATTAAATTAAGCCCTATTTTCGGATTTGCCAAATTAACCCAAATACAAAACCATTTTTCCATTAAACCAAATGCCCAAATTGCTTGTAGCGTGTGTTGCCGGTTCGGTTTTATTGATTCCTAATTTCTTTTATTACTGAATTTACTCTTCCAGCATACGAATCAATATCAGAAAACTTTTTTGAATTTGTGTCGATTATTTGATGTATCAGTTCATAAATAGAAATAATACTATTCATTAAAATATTATAAACTAAAGTAACACAGATTATTATGAATAAAGCAATATTTCTAAAAGTCGGTTCAGATTTGTTTTCAATTATTAAAAAAGCAATTGTGCCTAATGGTAATATATATGCTAAAGTAAACTCTAACGCTTTAATGAGTCTAATGTTTTTTAGCTTTTTTATAGGTCGAGTTTCTGCGAGTTTTTTTGCTATAAAATTCCAAAGTACATTTACTATTTGTCCGGCAATAGCACCAATCATAATTTCGGCAGGATTGATGTCGCTAATGTTTATCATTTGGTTAAATTTAATTGTTAGGATTTATGTAGATGTCTTTGTAAATAAAGTTTTTAGGTAGCTTATTAATCAACATCAACTTTAATTGGTCCGCCATGCGAAACATAACCTCCTCCAATTTCGTCAATATTTACATCTAATTCATCAGTCGTTGAAATGTTTGAAATATTCACATCCATTTCAGAAGATGATTTAATATTCACATCGATTGTTCCGTCAGCATTTACAGGAATTAATCCGTAATTTTTGTTTGGTGATAAATTTAATTTATTTTCAAGGTTTGGTTTATTTTCTCCAGCGTATGCTTTTGGAATAAAGTCAAAATCTTTTAAAACATTAATAGCTAAGCAAATTGCAATTACTGTAAGAATGCTTTTGGTGTACAAATCTAATTTCATAATTCTAATTTAATTGATGTTAATAATTCTATTTTTTCTTCCAGTTTCGGTTCTACTAAACTGAACGCCAACTTTATTTATATATGCAATAAAATCACACAAAGCCCCTCAATTTGGGTTCGCTTTATGTCATAAGCACACTATATTAATTCAGCTAATATAACAATCTTATCATCACAAAATCATTTCAAACACAAATCCCAAAAAAACCTCCCGAAATTTCACTTCCGGGAGGTTCTCATCTACAATCAATAACCTAACAATAATTATTTCCAACCGCCGCCTAAGTTCCTGTAAACATGAACTGCAGCATTAAGCTGTTCTTTTTTAGTATCTATCAATTCTAATTTTGATTCTAAGGCATCACGCTGTGTCATCAAAACTTCAAAATAATCAACTCTGGCCGATTTAAATAAATCATTTGAAACTTCAATTGAAGTGTTTAATGCATCCACTTGTTGTGCTTTTAGATCATAACTTTTTTGAAGATTATCGATTTTAGAAAGCTGATTCGATACTTCTAAATAAGCATTTAAAATAGTTTTATCGTAATTGTACAAAGCCTGAAGCTGTCTTGCATTGGCACTTGAAAACTCTGCTTTAATGGCGTTTCTGTTAATCAAAGGTGCAGCAATATCTCCGGCCAAAGAATACAGAATAGATTCCGGCAACGTGAACAAATAAGATGGTTTGAATGCCTGAACTCCAAACGCTGCAGAAATATCAAGTGACGGATAAAATTCGGCACGAGCTACTTTTACATCTAACTTGGCAGCAACTAATTCTAATTCAGCCTGTTTCACATCCGGACGGTTCATCAACAATTGAGATGGAATTCCGGAACTTACCGAAGCTGGCAACAAGGTCAAAAAGTTACTGTTTGTTCTTTTAATTTCCTGTGGATAACGTCCCAACAGGAAATTAATTTTATTCTCACTTTCTTTGATTTGCTGTAAAATATCAAACTCCAAACTTTTTGAAGTTAAAACCTCCGCCTCAAATTTCTTAACTCCCAATTCCGTTGCTCTCGCCGCCTGTTTTTGGATTTTTACAATTTCCAAAGCATTTGACTGTAAAGTAATTGTTTGTTTTACAATATCAAGCTGACTATCCAAAGCCAATAATTCATAATACGAATCCGCTATTTCAGCAATAAGATTGGTCACTACAAAGTTTTTTCCTTCAACTGTTGCTAAATATCTGTTTACCGCTGCCTTTTTAGAGTTGCGCAGTTTTTTCCAGATATCGACTTCCCAGTTTGCATAAGCTGCAATGGTAAAATCTCCAAGCGGATCAGGCGTTTCTATACCCGGTTTTATTTCTGTAGTGGCATCACCAGCTCCCTGGCTGGTGTACCTTCCTACTTTTTCTACTCCAGCTCCGGCGCGTACTCCAACAGTTGGTAATAAAAGACCTTTGCGAACCCTAATATCATTTTTTGCTATTTCGATTTCCTGCAGCGTCATGTTTAACTCCTGATTGTTTTTCAGGGCCACATCAATCAAATCAACAAGGTTTTGATCCTTAAAGAACTCGTTCCATTTTACAGTAGCTGTATTCGTTGTATCCTGAGCCTTTGCCATACCAAAGGCTTCAGGAACTGGTGCACTGGTAGTTGCCGTCTCTGCAGCAGGAGCTTTACAACCCGCAACTGCAAGACATAAAGCCACCGCAACACTATATTGATATAATTTTAATTTATACATGATTGTTGTCAATTTCTTCTGTTAATGGATTTTCTTCTTCATGTTTAACGAGCTTGTGTTTCTCGGCTATCTTTGCAAAGATGTAATACAATCCCGGAATCACAAATACACCGCAAATGGTTCCGATAAGCATACCTCCGGCAGCGGCAGTTCCAATAGTTCTGTTACCAATTTTACCCGGTCCGGAAGCAAAAGCAAGCGGAAGCAAACCGGCAATAAAAGCAAACGAAGTCATCAAAATTGGACGGAAACGCGCTTTTGAACCTTCCATCGCAGCTTCCAGAACTGATTTTCCTGCAGCATGTCTCTGAATCGCAAACTCTACAATCAATACAGCATTTTTACCGAGCAGACCAATAAGCATTACCATGGCAACCTGTGCATAAATGTTATTCTCTAATCCCGTTAATTTCAATAAAAGGAAAGCTCCAAAAATACCTGCCGGTAAAGAAAGAATTACCGATAATGGCAGAATAAAACTTTCGTACTGAGCAGCCAAAACCAGATACACAAATCCCAAACAAATCAGAAATACCCAAATAGCCTGATTTCCTTGTGCTACCTCATCGGCAGAAATACCTGCCCAGTCAATATCATATCCTCTCGGTAGTTTTTTGGAAGCCACTTCCTGAATCACTTTAATCGCCGTTCCGGAACTATATCCCGGAGCAGGACCACCACTGATTTCGGTAGAAGTGTACATATTATGTCTCGTAATTTCTGAAAGTCCGTACACTTTTTCTAATTTCATAAAGGCAGAAAAAGGCACCATTTCATCACGATCATTTTTCACATACAGTTTCAAAATATCATCCGGCTGCGAACGATATTCCGGAGCCGCCTGAACGATTACTTTATAATTGATTCCGTATTTAATGAAACTGATTTCGTAGTTACTTCCCACAAGAGTTGACAAAGTGTTCATCGCATTTTCGATCGAAACTCCTTTTTGCTGCGCCAGATCGTTGTCGACTTTCATCATATACTGAGGGAAACTCGCACTAAAGAAACTAAATACGTTGGATAATTCAGGACGTTTGTTCAATTCCTCCACAAATTCTTTATTGACTTCTTCCAGTTTTTTGAAATCACTTGAACCTGTTTTATCCAGCAAACGAAGTTCAAACCCTCCTGCTGCTCCATAACCCGGCACTGCCGGTGGTTGAAAAAATTCAATATTAGCACCCGGAATATCTTTCGATTTTTCTTCCAGTTCAATCATAATTTCCTGTACGGATTGTTTACGATCGTTCCAGTCTTTTAAGTTAATCAGACAAGTTCCGGCATTCGCTCCGGTACCTTCCGTCAGAATCTCATAACCTGCCAGTGACGAAACCGATTTTACGCCTTCTACCCCTTCGGCTATTTTTTGCAATTTCTCTGCAATGTTATTTGTTCTTTCTAATGAGGATCCCGGTGGTGTCTGGATAATGGCATAAAACATTCCCTGATCCTCATTCGGAATAAAACCGGAAGGCACTGTACTGCTGATTAGCCATGTTCCGGCGCAAAATCCAAGAAGTGCAATAATAGTAACTGCTCTTCTGTTTACAATTTTGCCTAATACAATCTGGTATTTGTCCTGAGCAAGATTGAACTTATCGTTGAATCCATCAATGAATCGGTTTACAGGCGTTTTCTTTTTCGGTTTACCATGATTATTTTTCAGCATCATCGCACAAAGCGCCGGTGTTAAAGTCAACGCCACAATACCCGAAAGGATAATTGCTGTTGCCATCGTAATCGAAAACTGTCTGTAAAAAACTCCCACAGGACCTGACATAAACGCAACCGGAATAAATACTGCCGCCATTAAGAACGTAATAGCAATAATTGCCCCCGCAATTTCGTGCATCGCTTTTTTAGTAGCTTTAAATGGCGACAGATGTTCTTCTTCCATCTTGGCGTGAACGGCTTCAATAACCACAATCGCATCATCGACGACGACTCCAATTGCCAAAACCAACGCAAACAGTGTAATTAAGTTTAATGAAATATCGAAGAAAGTCATGAACACAAAAGTTCCTACCAGCGAAACAGGTACCGCAATTGCAGGAATAACCGTTGAACGCCAGTCTCCTAAGAAAAGAAACACTACCAATCCCACCAAAATAAAGGCTTCGATCAAGGTGTGAATTACTTTTTCGATAGAGGCATCTAAGAATTTAGAAACGTCATAAGAGATTTCATAATCCATTCCTTTTGGGAATTTCGTTTTAATCTTTTCCAGTTTGGCTTTTACGTCTTCAATAACCTGATTCGCGTTACTTCCAAAAGATTGTTTCAGGACGATTGCTGCAGATGGTCTTCCATTCAAATTGGAATAAATATCATACATCGAGCTTCCAAACTCAACTTTTGCAATATCTTTCAAACGTAGAAGTTCCCCGTTACTGCTTGATCTTACGACAATATTTTCGTATTGTTCTTTCGTTGTAAAACGTCCTGAATATTTTAATACATATTCAAAAGCCTGAGAACGTTTACCTGAACTTTCTCCCGTTTTACCCGGAGATGCCTCCAAACTCTGACTTGACAAGGCTTCCATTACTTCATCAGCAGAAATTTTATAAGCCAGCATTCTGTCTGGTTTCAACCAAATACGCATGGCATATTCACGTGTTCCTAAGATATCTCCTGAACCAACTCCGTTAACCCTTTTTAATTCTGAAAGTACATTGATATCGGCATAGTTGTACAAGAACTTCATATCGGTATTTTTGTCCGTACTATAAAGATTCACATACATCAACATACTTGGAACTTCACGGGTAATCTTTACACCTTCCCTAACTACCAACGGAGGAAGTTTATTCGTAACAGAAGCCACACGGTTCTGAACATTAATTGCAGCCTGATTCGGATCAGTACCTAAATTAAAAACTACCTGAATACTTGCTTCACCGTCATTTCCGGCATCAGAAGTCATGTATTTCATTCCCGGAACTCCATTTAAGGCTCTTTCTAACGGAATAACAACCGACTTGATCATCAATTCGCCATTAGATCCAGGATAATCTGCCGTAACATTAACCATCGGGGGAGAAATGGATGGGAATTGGGTTATAGGTAAATTGAGAACCGACAATATACCTAAAAAGACAATTATCAGCGATATTACTATCGACAGTACAGGTCTTTGTATAAATTTATCAAACATTTATTTATTTTTTTAATGATTAACCATATAACAGTTTGAAAAGTATTTCAAGTTTGAGGTTCAGTGTGAAACCTGAAACTTGAAACTTGAAACAAACCTTTTTTATTCTGCTTTAACTCTCAAATTGTTGATTACCTTATTAGGAGCGATGTAACTGTATTTGATCTTATCATCTTCTTTTACTTTCTGAACTCCCTCCAGCAAAATTTTATCATCTGCCGTAAGACCGTTGCTGATCACATATAAATCCGGAATTTCACCTGTAGTCGTGATTTCTTTTGATGCTACATGATTGTTTTTATCTACCACAAAAACATATTTTTTATCCTGAATTTCATAAGTTGCTTTTTGTGGAATCACAATAGCATTTTTCAACGGAACAAGCATTTGAATTTTTCCGGTTTCTCCATTTCTAAGCAATTTTTCTGAATTGGCAAATCTTGCTCTAAAAGCGATATTTCCGGTTTCATTATCAAATTCACTTTCGATGACTTCAACATTACCTTTGTATTTGAAAGATTCTCCATTGGCCAAAAGCAAACTGACATTATTCCCTGCACGATCTTTTACATCAGTTTGGTATTGAAGATATTCCGGTTCTGAAACATTGAAATAAGCAAACATTTGAGAGTTATCTGAAAGGCTGGTCAGCAATTCACCTTCGTCAATAAGACTTCCTAATTTTAAGGGAATTCTATCAATCGTTCCGTCAAACGGAGCTCTGATTTCGGTAAATGATAAATGAAGTTTTGCCAGTGCCACTTCTGCTTTTGCAGACTGCAATTTTGCCTGAGCTACACTTAACTCGTTTCTGGAAACGATATTTTTATCTGCCAGTAACTTCGCATTTTGCACTTCAATTTCTGCTGATTTTTGTTCAGCTTGCGCTTTAAGTAATTCTGCCTGATACATATTTGGCATAATTTTAAACAAAAGCTGACCTTTTTTTACAAACTGCCCTTCATCAACATAAATATTTTGTAGAAACCCTTTTTCCTGGGCACGGATCTCGATGTTTCGAACAGAGCGTATCTGGGAAACATACTCTTTGGTAAACGAAGTGTCTATTTTTACAGGATTCGTCACTGTAAATTTTTCTTCTT
>CBFGNY010000028.1:0-33986 GCA_965650235.1 uncultured Flavobacterium sp.
TACTTGCAATAGATAATATAAACCAATATTTACCAACCAAACTAAACATTGAAAAATAAATAATCGCAGCTGTAAAAATTGTAATTATAGTTGGTAAGAAAACGTCATTTAGCAACCACTTTACAAACTGATTTGGTAAAAATTTTTGTATTACTACAGTACTTAAAATTGCCAAAGAAACAAAATTCATCAAAATCCAAGGAAAACTTGCACCAACCATTCCATATTTACCTACACTGAAAATAATTAAAGGAATAATAATTAACAACCCGAAAAAACCAAGTAAAATATTAGTTCTAGTATGTCCATTCGCCAAGGAAACGTAGTAGGGAATTAATTGTAGACATAAAAAATAACCACCAATAACCAAAATTTTAACCGTAACATTTATTGTGTTTGCAATAATTAAATCTCCTGTCCATAAACTAACTAATGGAATAGTATAAATAAAGATACTCGCAACAATGGGGGCAGAAATCATAGAAATTACAAAGGCAAACTTATGAAAGTTAATTGTTTTTTCTCTTACATTATTAATTGAAATTAAATTGGAAAAAATTGGAAAAACTGCAATAACAACTGGAGTTCCAACTAACAAAGGTACTTGAGAAATAGTCGATGCTAATGAATAATAACCAAAAAATTTCAAGTCTAGAACGTTGCTAATTACTAATTTATCTATCTGTATATTGATAGCTGATATAAACGCGATTCCCATCATTCCAATAGCAAATCTCCATACAGTAGTGAGCAATTCTTTAGAAAATATATTTTTAGAGTCAGTCCTTAATTCTTTCCAAAGAAAATTTCTAAAAGTTATTAATAAAATGAAATTACAAACGATTTGCCAAATAAAGTACACTTTTAAACAAGGCAAAAATAAAAGTGGAATAATAACAATTCCCGATCTAAATAAGCTCCAAATTACATTTATTTTGTTTACAAAAACCTGTTTTTGCAATCCCATCAACCCTCCTTCATATAAAGTAGAAAACAATTGAAAACTTACTCCAACACCAATTAACTTTATTATACTGGAAATTTCCTCTGATGTATAAAGTGTAGATTTTAAGAAATTATCACCAATATAATTTGAAAGAAAAAAAATTAAAACCATTATCGAAATACAGATTACTAAATAAATTCTTTGGAATGTAAAGAGCAAATTAGCTTTATTTTCAATAGTGTTTTCTTTAGCTAATTCTCTATTTAATGTAACGGTTAAACCAGAATCAGCAAATGCTAAAAGACCTAAAATAACTGCATAAAAATTAATAATAGCATACGACTGAATTCCTAAAATTTCTATGTAAAAGCGAATAAAAATAAAAATCGAAACAAAATTCCATAATTTTCCAACATAATTCGCTACTATGTTTTTATTTACTGTACTCATTTTTAAAAGTTTCTTCCTGAGTAACTGAAACAAATTATATTGCAGTTAATATTGTACAACATAAAATTCACACCTTCTGTTACTAATTTGCTTGTTAGTTTTTTATCAATTAATTTCCAATTAAATTTTTTATAAAAAACAACTAAATCATCTTTACAAAGTAACATTCCCTTTTGTTTATGAATTGATAAATAATTATTAACCCCTATTAGTAACTGTTTCCCGTAACCCTTTCCTTTTTCTTTAGAACAAACATTTCCTATTCCTAAAAAATTTATTTTTTCATTATTTAAAATTGCTTCAATTTGAACTAAATTCATATAGCCAACAAGTATTTCATTTTCAAACATTAAAACATGAATATCATTATCGTCCAAATTTTTTTTAATCCAATCATCGTGTTCCTCTATAGAATAATTCCAATGTATTTTTTTTAAATTGATAATCTTTTCCAGTTCCCGAGTACTTAATTCTGGATGTATAATAAATTTGTACTTCATAATTTATTTATTATCAAACCACCATCCACAAGGAATAGCAACAAAGTGATTCATAAATTCACTCACTCCTTTTAAGTTTATATTGTTATTAAAAACAGTATAAATATTATTGTTGATATGAACTCCTGTGGCATATAATCCTTTAGTTTTAAAATCTTTTATAGCCTGTGCTTTATCCTGACATAAAACACCGTATACCCAATAATTAGGCAAAGAGTTTGGTGTTACTTTCAATGAAATAATAGTATGCGAACTAATAAAAGTATTATCCCATATTACAGCATTATTTTTCTGCGATTCCAATAAATGTTCTATATCATCCATTTGTTTAGTACCTATGAAAGAATTTAACTCACTCATTAATCCCCCATAGCCTTCTAATTTTATATCGCAATCTGGATTAATCTCGTTATCAGAAGTCCTAAAATTAGACCTATCAATTCCATAATCACGAATTAATAATGCTTTTTCGTAGAGCGCTTTATTTTTAAAAACAATAGCACCACCATCAATTGTATTAGGTAAACGAACAGTCTGAAAAGAAAAAATGGTAATATCAGTTCCTACATTACCTATCCTATTGCCTTTATATTGAGAACCAAAAGCTTCGATTCCGTCATCAACTACAGGAATATTATAATGTTTTCCTACAGCATTTATTTCATCAATATTTCCAACATATCCACAAAAATGATTGTGGAAAATGGCTTTTGTATTTTTTGTGATTTTAGATTTTACATCACTGGGGCACATGCTTCCTGTAGAAGGATTTACATCTGCCCAAACAACTTTTAAACCTTTTACTGCAAACGGTTGATTTGAAGCTAAGCAACTTACGGGACTAGCAATAACCTCATCTCCAAATTGCAAGCCCAAAGTCGACAAAACTATTTGCATACCAATATTATAAGAACTCACTGTTAAAATAAATTCACAACCAATAAAATTTTGCAATTTAGCTTCAAACTTTCTACCATATACCCCATAACCCAACTGACCGGAATAAAGTATTTCATTTATTCCAGTACTTATATTTTCAGGCATATAAGGCTTATATATTGGAATCATCACCATCCTTTTTTAATTAAAGCAACGATACGTTCTCTATCTTCGACATTAACCCACCATCCACAAGGGATATGTACCATCTTTTTATAAAATGCGTCTAAATTAGGCAATTGCGTAGGATAATCATTTAAGTAGGTATGTAAGTCATTACGTTTGTGAAGTTCTGAAGCCATAATTCCATTTTCTTCCATTAATTTTATAAAACCATCACGATTTTCAACTTTCATCGTGTACAACCAATATGAAGGTTCCGTTTCAGGATAATATTTTATTAACTCAACTCCTTTAACATTCTTTAAATGTTCGTCAAAATATTTTCCATTTTCAATATACCGCTGAACAAGGTTTTCGATAGTTTCTAACTGAATTAAACCTATAGTTGCATTTACGTTATTCATATGGTATTTATACCCTTGAAAATTAATATCATTATCCATGCGAGTTAATTTTTTATCAAGCCCGAACCAACGAATTATTTTACCTTTTTCATATAAATCTTTATCTAATACTTGTAAAGCGCCTCCATCAATTGTTGTCAAATGTTTTATTGCTTGAAAGGAATATACCGTAAAAGGAAAATGATTGCCTGTTTTTTTGCCTTTATATTTAGCGCCAAGTGCATGAGCTGAATCTTCAATGACGGGAATATTATATTTTTCAGACAAGGCCTGAATTCCTTTTACATCAACTGGAATACCAGCATAGTCCACAACAATAATGGCTTTAGTTTTTGAATTTATGGCTTTTTCAATAGCATCTGTTGAGATATTACCCGTGTTAGAATCTACATCAGCCCATCTAATTTTTGCCCCTACCATTTTAATGGCCACATTTGTAGGTTCAGCTGTCAAAGCAGTACTTATAACTTCATTTCCTACTTTAACACCAGCTAAAATTAATGCAATATGTAACGCAGCAGTACCTGAATTTAATGAAAGTGTATGGCCTCCGCCAATATATTCTTCAAATTTCCTTTCAAATTCTTCTACAACTTCTCCTTGTGCAATGTAGCCGCTATAAAGTATTTCTTCAAGTCTTGGCATTAAAATTTCTCGGTTTGGAATACTAGTTTTAACTAATGGTAACATAACTATTTATTATGTGATTTTAATTCCTCTTGAACATATTCTAAGGTAAGCAACAACTCTTTCAATTCTGGAACAGTTAATCTATATGTATTATCAGAGTTATACTCATCATTTAGCAATTTGGGACCGTCTTCTTGTACATATTTTGTATAATTCAAGTCTCTAAAATCAGCAGGAACTCTATAAAAATCTCCCAAATCATCAGCTTTTGACATTTCCTCTTTTGAGCACAATGACTCATACATTTTTTCAGCATGGCGTTCACCGATAATATTTATTTCGTTATCAGCATTAAAAAGTTCTTTTAAAGCTTGAGCAAGATCTGCAATGGTTGCAGCTGGCGACTTTTGAACAAAAATATCTCCAGGGTTGCCGTGTGTAAATGCATACATAACCAAAGTTACGGAATCATCCAATGACATCATAAAACGAGTCATTTTTGGATTAGTGATTGTGAGTGGTTTTCCCTCTTTAATTTGTTTAACAAACAAAGGAATAATAGAACCTCTAGAACACATTACATTGCCATAACGGGTGGCTGTATAGATCGCATTAGCATTACTTACTCTAGTATCTCTAGCTTTTGAAACAGCTAATTTTTCCATAAAGGCTTTAGAAATCCCCATTGCATTAATAGGATAAACTGCTTTATCCGTACTTAATACTACAACTCTTTCCACATTATTGTGAGCAGCAGCTTCTAATACATTTTCTGCTCCTAAAATATTAGTTTGAACCGCTTGCATTGGATAAAATTCACAAGATGGAACTTGTTTCAATGCAGCGGCATGAAACACAAAATCAGCACCATACATAGCATTATTAATGCTGTTAAAATCACGAATATCGCCTATGATAAAGTTTAGTTTATCGTTTTTATATTCAATTCGCATATCTTCTTGCTTTTTTTCATCTCGAGAAAAAATACGAATCTCCTTTAATTCAGAATTTAAAAATCCTTTTAACATTGCATTACCAAAAGAGCCTGTCCCTCCTGTTATTAATAAAACTTTATCTTTGAACATAATAATCTACTTAATTTTTTAAATCTAAATGCTATCGTTAATAATTCTTTTGACTATTAGAATAATGAGAGTAATGAAACCCAGGAAAAAACCACCAAACACTAGTCCTTTAGCCTTACCAAAATACTTTTTCCCTAAAGGTAAAATGGGTTTGTCTATTACTTGAATTAATGGAGTTTCCTTTCTTAAAGTAACTTTTGCCAACTCTGACTGTTTAACTAATTCAGTCAGTATAGCTGTATTAGCCTGAACATCAACTTGTCTTCTCGCTGAAGGGGTGCGACGAACATTAAGAGCCGGATTTAAATTAAATGTATTATCATTAGCAACTGCAACACCTGTAATAGCACTGTTAAGTTCTCCCCGAATAGAATCTGTCTGACGTTGTAAAATAGCCATATTCATTCTTGCTTTTTTACTCTTTGTTTCTACATAAAATTTCCCCACTTGTTTAGCTAGTTCTTCACAAAAATATTTTGAAAAAAGTTCATTTTTTGAAGAAACATCAATACTAATAATTGAAATCTTTTTATCTTTTTGTGCTACTGACAAGCCTCCTTTTGACAAATTTTCATGCATTTCCCCCAAAATACTATCATGAATACGGGTAAATAATTTTCGGTTTGCATTTGGCAAAAACTCTAAAGTTGCAAATTTTGGATTATCTTTCCATTTTTTACGCCATTCATTATTTTGAATATACATTTCAGCCAAAGAAATCGTCTTACCTTCAACTACAACAGGAGAAAGCAATGTTTTTTCTACCATTGACCTGGATTTAAACAATTCGGTCAAATTAGAGCCTGTAAAAATACTACCCCCTCCGCCTCCTAAATCAATACCAAACGAACTCGCTAATCCTAGTGCACTACCTAATCCTCCACCTCCGGCTTTTTCATCCTCTAATGCGAAAGACAAGGTTGCTGTGTAAACTGGCTTTTTTATAAATGAATAAGTCAAACCTAAAGCACCTCCAATTATACCTGCAATCAAAATAATTTTCCACTGTGAAAGTAAATAGTTCCACCATTCTTTTCCTTTTTGGATTAATTCTTTTAATGAAATCTCATCACTTTTAACCGGTAAATTATTTTCCATATAGAATTCTTGATTTTACTTAAATGCAGTTACAATTAATAATGCCAAACTAGTTAAAACACTACCTATACTTACACACTCTCCCGTACTCATTTTTTTGGTTTCAGGTTTCTCCGGTACAACAATTTGTGAATCATGCGTAACTTTAGGATAAGATCTAAAAAATAAAAACGAACCAGTTACAGATGCCTTGCCATTAGGATAAATAATGTATGCTTTCCTCTTCCAACCCTTACTATCTACACCTCCAACTGCATTTATATAATATTTAAAACCTTTGCTTTTTCTATAAGGAATTTCAGATGTCAACAGCACATTCCCTGTAACTTTCACGCCTTCGTTATATATTGATACTTCAATTTCGTCTCCTGGAAATAAGGTAACGTTAGAATAATGATTTTTATCTTTTACGATTCTTTCCCAATTAACAGGAATTGTGGCGTATTTTAAATCCTCAGTGAGCCTTTTGGTTAATTTTTCTTTTAGTGTGTCGTTTTTTGATAAATTCAAATCAATGCTTTCAAGTTGGTCAATTTGTTCTTGCTTAATAGGTCTCTTAATTTTCAAACCTTCCAAATTAGCAACAGATGTCAACCCACCTGCACGCATTACAACATTATAAACAGACTCTTTTTTATTTGCTAATACATATTTACCTGGATAAGCAACTGCACCCGTAATTGTAACCATTTGTGGTTTTTCATAAACAGCCATTTTTCTAATATTAATAACGTCAAAAGGTTTTAAAACAAAGTTTTTTACCTGCTCATTATTATCGGCTGTAATTTCTAATTCTACTAATTCTACACGCTTCGGATTAGCATCATCAATTTCATCTGACTTAATCATCCTGGCAATTTCTACTCTTTTTGAAGCAGAACCTGTTAAACCTCCTACCTGAACAACTAAATCATTTAAGGTTAAATTTTCATAATATTCATATTCCCCAGGATTTTTTACTTCTCCATCAATACTAACTTTATATTCTTCCCTAAAATCCAAAATTGAGTATACTGTAATTTCGTCTTCTCTTTTCAATTCTATATCAGCATTTAAATCTCCTGATAAAGCACTTTCTAAATCGACATTTACTATTTCTGTTGTTAAATCAGATTTTAAACGAATAATTCTGGCTCTTTTTGTATAAGCATCTTCTTTTAGTCCTTCTGCCCTAGCAATAAGATCTGAAATCCTCATTCCTTCATTATATGAATAATAATCCGGTCTAAAAACAGCACCTTCTATTTTAATACGGTTTTCAAATCGGTTCAAAATTTTGGTAATTCTGAAAACATCGCCTGATTGGGGCTGATATGAAGCAAATTCACTTTCATTTATGTCATGAACCTTAAACTCTTTCCCCGTTTTTTGCAAAACATTTACTGAGGCTGTATAGGCAAACTCATTAAAACCGGAAGCAAAATTCAATAAATCAGTAAATGTTTCACCCTTTTTCATTTCGAATATACCGGGGCGTTTAACCTCGCCTTCTACTACAACTCTTTGGCTATATGCAGGAATTCTTATTACATCATTATCTTTCAGGCTTACATTATCTGACTGATCCCCTTTGACTAAAAACTTATAGATATCGACGCTTTTATAAACCTTATTATTTCGGATCAATTCGATATTTCGATAACTGCCATTTTTACCAGGACCACCAGCTAAATGCAATGCGTTGTAAACAGAAGCCAGAGATGAAATAGAATAATTTCCAGGCTGCTTACCTCCCACTATTGTTACTTTAATGGTTCTTATATCACTGAGAGTGACACTAACCTGCGATTGTCCGGATCGGACTGTGCTGTATACTCTTGCAATTGCAGCTTTTATTTTTTGTGAAGCAGCTTCGATTGACATTCCTGCCACTGAAATCTGCCCAACATTCTGAATTGTAATTTTACCTTCAAAATTTACGGGTACAGTATCATCAAATTGCTGAACACCATAAACGCTTACTTCTAATTTATCACCCGGTCCCAGAACATAATTGACTGGAGTTGCCATTTTTAAATTTGGCTCGAAATTTAAAGTCGGGTTATCAAAAAGTTCAGACCCGAAAATCAAAGCGTTTAATGAATCTTTGATTTTTTCATTTTTGATTTTTTCCTGATTTCTTCCAAACTCCGATTCTTTATCATTCTCTTTTAATTTATCATTATTCTTTGTTTCCTTGCTGTTTTTATCTTTATCGCTAGAGTTTTTTTTCTCATATGCTGTAATTCGGGTTCTTAACTTATCAAATTCAACCTGACTCATACCTTTTGACAAAGCCATAGGTTCCGCCTCATTAATGGTAGCATTATTCGCCTTTAATTGAGAAATTATCTTAGCTATTTCATCATCAGACAAATAATCTACTTTTACTGTGCTTAAATCTTTCGACTTCATTATATCCTGAGCATTTGCATTATAGGACAATAGTAAAACAAAAAACAGGGTAAGAACGTATGTTATCTTTTTCATATTTAAATAATAATTAAACTTAAGTATGGGTTTAAAAAATCTATTTTGTTTGTGAATATTGTTTTTGATAATACTCTTTATAAGAGCCGGAAGTTACATTTCTCAGCCATTCTCCATTGTTCAAATACCAATTAATAGTCTTTTCTAAACCTTCCTCAAAAGTAACTGAAGGTCTCCAGCCGAGTTCTTTATTGATTTTAGTTGCATCAATCGCATAACGCAAATCATGCCCAGGTCTGTCTTTCACATAAGTGATTAATTCCTGAGATTTACCTTTCTCCCTACCTAACTTTTCATCCATAATCTGGCATAATAATTTTACCAAATCAATATTTTTCCACTCATTAAACCCTCCAATGTTATAAGTCTCATGATTTTTTCCTTCATGAAAAACCAAGTCAATTGCCATGGCATGATCTTCTACAAAAAGCCAGTCGCGGGTATAATTACCATCTCCATAAACAGGCAATGGTTTGTTATTTATAATGTTATTGATGAAAAGAGGAATTAATTTTTCAGGAAAATGATATGATCCGTAGTTGTTTGAACAATTGGTTAAAACGTAAGGCAATCCGTAAGTTTCACCATAAGCACGTACAAAATGATCAGAACTTGCTTTTGAAGCCGAATAAGGAGAATTTGGATCATAAGGAGTAGTTTCTGTAAAAAGTCCTTCCGCTCCTAAAGAGCCATAAACTTCATCTGTACTGATATGATAAAATCTTTTACCCTCGAAATTATCTTTCCATTGTTTTTTGGAAGCATTAAGCAAATTCATTGTTCCGATAACATTTGTTTTTACAAATGACAATGGGTCTTCGATTGATCTGTCAACATGAGATTCTGCCGCTAAATGCAAAACACCATCAAAATTATGAATTGAAAAAAGCTCATTAATGAAAGTTTCATCAACGATATCTCCTTTTATGAAATGATAATTGGGTTGATTTTCAATATCTTTAATATTTTCCAGATTTCCAGCATAAGTCAAGGCATCCAGATTATAAATTTGATATTCAGGATATTTTGTTACAAAACGTCTTACTACATGCGAACCGATAAAACCAGCACCGCCGGTTATAAGAATTTTTTTCATTATTAATTTAATAATTCTGAATTTTGTTTTTCCAGCTCACTATAAATATCTTTTACATCCTGAGAGTTTTGCTTGTGCAAAATTAAATTGGCTGTATCTGTGTAAACAAAAATCGTATTTTTTAATCCTAAGAAAGTGGTATGTTTATCACAACCTATTACCATGTTGCCATTATTGTCAATTGGATGTCCTTTAGATACCAAATAGTCATAAACTGATTCAAACGACCCTAAATCCGACCATGAAAATGATGCAGGAACAACTTTAATTTTCTTACTGCGTTCCATTACAGCATAATCAATACTGATCGAAGGGATTTCTAAAGATGTTTGTAAATCCAGAAAACCTTCCTTACTTGATTCCCAAACTATTTTTGACTTCTCGTAAACTTCTGGCTGAAACTGTTTTAATTCATCTAAAAGCACACTTGCTTTAAAACAAAACATTCCACTGTTCCATAAGAAATTACCTTTCGAAATAAAATCTTTAGCAGTTGTCTCATTTGGTTTTTCTCTAAATGAAAGTACTTCATCCCCTTTTGATTCTATATAGCCATAACCAGTTTCTGGTTTTGTTGGGATAATTCCAAAAGTTACAATATAACCTTCCCTGGCTTTTATAATTGCCTGGCTTATTGCATTATTATAATCTTCCATTTTATCAATAATATGATCTGATGGTGTTATAATTAATACATCATCAGGATTTGAAGCAAAGGCAGCAAATGCAATTGCTGCTGCCGTATTCCGTGGAGTTGATTCCACTATATTGATATATGATGTTTTGGATTTTTCCATTACCTTACTACTTAAATGGTGGTTGTCAACATTCCCAACTACCATTACACTATTTGCCAAATGACTATTTCGTTCAACAGTCATTTCGAATAATGATTTTCCTTCAAATATTTCTAAATATTGTTTAGGCTGGCTTTTACGGGAAAGCGGCCATAATCTGCTACCTACGCCTCCGGTCAAGATAACATGTGTGATTGAATTATTTACGTCCATATTTTTCTAAATAAAAAAAAGAGCTTAAAAGCTATAACCTGTTATTTGCTATAGCTCCTAAAACTCCTTTTACATCATATATTAAACTATTTGTTTTTTGTATTCCAAGGAAATCCAAATCTAAAAATTCAGAATGTGCTACTCCTAAAACTATTGCATCAAATTTTTCTTTTGGAAGAACATTTGTAGTTGATAATCCGTATTCTCTCTTAACCTCTTCGGTATTAGCCAATGGATCATATACTGTGACAGAGATACCATACTCTTTTAATGAGCGTACAACATCTACAATTTTAGTATTGCGAACATCCGGGCAATTTTCTTTAAAAGTGATTCCAAGCATTAAAAGCTCAGCATTGTTTACCGAAATACCTTTTTTAATCATTAGTTTCACTACCTGAGATGCTATATATTCACCCATACTATCATTTAAACGACGCCCAGCCAAAATTATTTCAGGATGATACCCAAATTCTTGCGCCCGCTGAGCTAAATAATAGGGATCTACGCCTATACAATGACCTCCAACCAAACCTGGCTTAAAGGGAAGGAAATTCCATTTTGTAGCAGCAGCAGCTAAAACTTCTTGCGTATCAATATTCATTAAATTGAATATTTTTGCCAGTTCATTTACAAAAGCTATGTTAATATCCCTTTGGGAATTTTCAATAACTTTAGCAGCCTCAGCAACTTTAATTGTTGGTGCAAGATAAGTTCCGGCAGTAATAACTGATTTGTAAAGTGAATCTACTTTTAAACCTATTTCAGAAGTAGATCCTGAGGTAATCTTCAGAATCTTCTCTACAGTATGTTCTTTATCACCAGGATTTATCCTTTCGGGTGAATATCCTGCAAAAAAGTCAGTATTAAATTTCAATCCCGATATTTTTTCCAGTACCGGAACACATTGTTCCTCGGTTACACCTGGATATACTGTTGATTCATAAATCACAATATCTCCTTGTTTTAACATCTTTCCTACTGTCTCACTTGCTTTATACAAAGGAGTTAAATCAGGACGATTATTTCTATCTACGGGAGTTGGGACTGTTATTATAAAATAGTTACAATCGGCTATATATTTTATATCTGAAGTACAATAAAGACCTTTTATTTCATTCGATGTCTCAATTAATACGCTTTGCAAAACGGCATCCTCAACTTCCAATGTTGTATCAGTACCTTGCATTAGACTTGTAACCCTTGACTCATTAATATCAAAACCCACTACAGGATATTTTGTAGCAAATAAACGAGCCAAAGGCAAACCTACATAACCTAATCCAATAACGGCTATTTTTACGTTATTATTCATATTTTTCCTTATTTTCGTTTATAATACTGCACAGCTTCGCCTTTCAAAGTCACATTTTTGACATTAACATCGAAGAATTCAATTTCAGCAAATATAGTATAATAAGTCAATTTTATCAACCTCCAAAATATCTTATAATTGCCTCAAAAAAAACAAAAAATTAAAACTCTATAAGTCAGCAAACAAATAAAAGAATATTAAATAAAAAAGAACAAAAATCACTAAATTTAGTGACTGTTGTTCTTTCAAAACTTATTTACTAATACAATTTAAATTCTTACAAAATCAAATCAATTTTTAGTAGAAAACTACAAATCTGGATTGGGTTCTTTTTTATATTTCATCTTTAAAACACAGCCTAAAGATTCTAAAAGTAAAATACAATGCGTATTTGTAACTTCCTGAACAATTGCATCCTGATTACTAAAAGCTCCTGACTCCAATTTTATCTTATCGCCTTTTTTATATGGTATTACAGAAATATCTGAAATATTTGTCTCTGAAAGACTTTTCTTAATTATTGTAATTTCCTCGTTTCGAACAATTGCTGCCTTACCCAGCCAAAACAAATAGCGAACCACTCCTGCAACCTGAAATACTGAATTTCTGTCTTTATCTGACAACTGAACAAAAACATAAGAATTAAAAAGAGGAACTTCAACTTTTTTCTTTCTGTCAGACCATTGTTTTATCTGTGTAATCAAAGGGCAATAGCACTCAATCCCTATTTCTTTTAGCTTTTCAGCTACTTTTTTTTCCCATTTAGGTTTCGTATAAACAACATACCAATTCATGCATTTTATTTTAAGAACCTATTGCATTGTAAATAAAACCAATCGATTTTAATTCTTTTGCGTTTAGGATATTTCTTCCGTCAAAAATAAAAGCCGGCTTTTGCATAGAATTATATATTTTTTCCCAGTCATATTTTACAAACTCATCCCATTCTGTAAGTATCGCAATCGCATGTGCTCCATTACAAGCTTCGTAAGGATCTTCAAATGTAAGGACAGCATCGGTATTTTCTGAAGACCTTCTGGTTTCTAAATAATCTAAATCACTTAAAATCTTATTTCTCGACACTTTAGGATCATAAACCGAAATTTTAGCCTGCTCACTAATTAAATCGTCTGCGACATATATTGCTGCGGATTCGCGTGTATCATTTGTATCTTTTTTAAATGCCCAGCCTAAGAAAGTTATTTTTTTATCGGCTACTGTGTTGTATAAAGTCTGAACAATTTTATTGGAGAACCTTCTCTTTTGATAATCGTTCATGATAATCACTTGCTCCCAGTAATCAGCAACCTCATTTAAACCGTAGGATTTTGCTATGTAAACTAAATTCAGAATATCTTTTTGAAAACAAGAACCTCCAAATCCCACAGAAGCTTTTAAAAACTTAGAGCCAATACGGCTATCCATTCCAATTGCACGTGCTACTTCACTTACATCTGCACCAGTTTTTTCACACAATTCAGACAATGCATTAATTGATGAAATACGTTGCGCTAAAAAGGCATTTGCTGTAAGTTTCGACAACTCAGAGGACCAAACATTTGTTGTTAATATTTTATCCTTACTTACCCAATTAGCATAGACATCCACTAAAGCATTAATTGCATCTTCTCCCTCAGGAGTTGTATCTCCACCAATTAAAATTCTATCAGGATTTAACAAATCGGTAACAGCGGTTCCTTCTGCCAAAAATTCAGGATTGGAGAGAATCTGAAACTGAACTCCATTTCCGGTATTATCTAAGATACTTTTTATAGCTTCTGCAGTACGAACAGGCAAGGTAGACTTTTCGACAACAATTTTATTGCTCTTAGACACTTTAGCTATCTGTCTCGCGCATAACTCTATAAACTTTAAATCAGCAGCCATTCCTTTACCTTTTCCATAAGTTTTGGTAGGTGTATTTACTGAAATAAAAACAACCTGAGCTTCATCTATAGCTTTTTCTACATTGGTTGAAAAGAAAAGATTTCTGCCTCTTGCCTCAGCAACAATTTCAGAAAGGCCAGGCTCATAAATTGGTATATTATCTGTATTTGGATCATTCCAGTCTTTAATTCTTTGTTCGTTCAAATCAACAACGGTTACTTGAATATGTGGGCATTTTTGTGCAATTACCGCCATTGTAGGACCGCCTACATAACCTGCACCAATACAACAAATTTTGGTTATTTTCATATTTCTATATATTTATGCTTGTTTTATTTTAAATTATTCCAATACCATTTTACTGCTTCTTTCAGACCTTGTTCAAGCGAGTATTTCGGATTATATCCTAATAAACTTTTAGCTTTATCTATACTCGCTAACGAGTGGGGAATATCACCAATTCTTGTTTTACTATATATAACAGGCACATCTGCTATTTTAGTATCAAATTCATTTAAATATTTTTTTAAATAACCTACCAAATCATTCAGAGTATTTCTATCCCCGAAAGCTGTATTATAAACAGTATTTATAGCTTGTGGGTTATTAGACGAAATTGCCAAAGCATTCATCTGAATTACATTATCAATATAAGTAAAATCTCTTGAATAATTTCCATCACCGTTAATGACAGGACTTTCATAATTCATTAATTGCATTACAAATTTGGGAATAACTGCAGCGTAAGCACCTTTTGGATCTTGTTTTCTGCCAAATACATTAAAATAACGCAAACCTATTGTTTCCAATCCATACGTTTTACTGAAGTTTTCAGCATACAACTCATTTACATATTTAGTAATAGCATAAGGAGATAGTGGCTTACCAATAATATCTTCGACTTTAGGCAGACCTTCAGAATCTCCATAAGTAGAAGAACTTGCTGCATAAATGAATCGTTTTACTTTTGCATCACGTGAGGCTACCAGCATATTCAAAAAACCCGACACATTAACTTCATTTGTAGTAATAGGATCATTTATTGATCTTGGTACAGACCCTAATGCTGCTTGGTGCAATACATAATCTGCTCCTTCAACAGCCAGAATACAATCTGTCATATTTCGAATATCACCTTCAATTAGTTTAAAATTAGGGTTTTCAATAAAACCTTTCAGATTATGATGGTGCCCAGTCGAAAAGTTATCTAAACAAATTACCTTATGTCCAGAACCTAAAAAATACTCACATAAGTTTGAGCCAATAAAACCAGCTCCTCCTGTTATTAAAATAGTATTTTGAACGTTTATTTCCATCTATCTAAATTATTGCTTTTTAAAATATCTTACAATATTTTTAAGAAAACTGGTTTCTTTTTCTTCCTCATGATAACCATTTGAATATGTTCCATAACTACCATAATAACCATAACCATAAGCAGATCCGTATTTAGCCTTGTTTTCGAAACCATTCAAAATAATGCTGACATTATTTAGTTCTCCTCTTTTGACACGATTATTTAACAAGGTAATCATTTCCTTTTTTGAATAATTTTGACGTACAACATATAACGTAACATCACTAAACTGCATCAATTCTAAGGCATCAGAAACAAGACCAACAGGCGGTGTATCTAATATAATATAATCGTATGTCTTCTTAAGTTCTTCAATTAATTCACCCATTACTTCACTAATAATTAGCTCAGAAGGATTTGGAGGAACTGGGCCTGAAAGAATAACGTCAAGATAAGGAATTTGAGTTTTATTTACTATTTCTGACAGCGTTTTTTGCTTTATTAAATAATTAACTACCCCATATTGATTTATAAGATTAAATTCGTCTGCTAATCTTGGTTTTCTTAAATCCATTCCTATTATAACCGTTTTTTTCTCACTCAAAGCAAATACAGTTGCAATATTTATCGAACAGAATGTTTTTCCTTCACCGCTAATAGAAGAGGTAATCATTAATGTTTTCGCACCATCTAATTGCTTTTTTTTGTATAAAAACTGTAATGATGAACGAATGCCTCTGAAAGCTTCGGACAATGCTGATTTTGGTTTCTGAAAAACTGCTAAACTGCTGCTTTCTTTATTAATACCTACAACCCCAATTAATGGAATTTGTGTCTGTTTGCTAATATCTTCTGTGTTTTGAATGGTATTATTAATAAAGAATAACATAAAAACAATAATTAAAGGAATCAAAAGCCCTAAAAACAAAGCCAATACGTAATTTACAGAAGTTTTTGGGCCAATTAATCCTCCTCCAATATCTTTTGCAGGATCTATAAAATGAATGTCGGATAAATTTGAAGCTTTTACAATATCTGCTTCATTTCTTTTTTGTAAAAAAGTACTGTAGATATTATCGCTTAAATCATATTTTCTTTTGATTTTCAATAATTCCTGCTGCTCCTCAGGAAGTTTTTTTATAGTACTTTCTGCTTCCCCTATTTTATTATTTACTAAAGCTAGATCATATTGCAAAGATGACTTGGCAGAAGCTATGTTTTCCAGCAAAACATTTTTTACAGCCGCCATCTGATTATCGAAATCTTTAAAAATTTTATCGCTTTTTACGGCATAAGACATCTCTGACCTTTGGGTAGACAACGCAATAAGTTTAGAAACATTTGTTACAATATTTGGATCTTCAATACCCGCAACTGACGGTGCAGGTAATTTTGAATAGTCAACACTATTATTAAGATAGGCTTTAAGAGAATTATAATAAGCTATTTTACGGGCCACTGCATCTCTTTCAATATCAAAATTTAAAATTTTATCTGAGAATTTAGAACCGCCCTCCTCAATCTCATAAATATTTTTATCCTTTCTAAAAGATTTAAGCTCATTGCCCGTTTCCTTTAATTGAGATTCCATGGCTACCAGTGTACTATCAATAAATGCTATGGTATTTGTGGCAAACTGATTTTTACCATCTAATTGAATTTTAATCAACATTTTAACTGTCGAATTCAAATATTCAACCATTCTGGCTTTATTTGTTCCCTGCATTGATAATGTAAGAATGGAACCTGCTTTTTCATTTGCATTGACTCCAATTCCACGATAACGTGAAACAGTACCGTCAAAATCATTAAATCTTACAAAATATTCTTTTCCTTTATAAAAGCCCGGGTTATCGGTTATTTCTAATTTCCAGTTTAAAAATGGCAACATAACCTGTTCTCCTACTTTGTATTTTTTTACAAATTCAACAGGCTGAACGGAAGTATTACTGTAACTATTATTAGAATAGGTAAATAATGAAACTGAATTTTTCTCAAACGGAATGCGAATCTCATATTCGTTTGGGCTTAAAAATTTAACACTGATTAATGCTCCGGCCAGTTGAGGCTTAGTTTTATCAATATTAACATAAAAAGGAACAGCACCATATACATCAATCATATTATATTCACCTTTTTCAAGATAATCTATATAATACTGTAATTTATCTACCACAAGTTCATTATGCGACCTTGATTGTAAAATGGTCGAAATGCCACTTACCTGATCTGAAATGCCGCCCCAATTAAAAACCAAACTGGTGTTTGAAGTAAAAAAAGGGTTACTTTCTTCTTTAATCGAAATTAAAGTTTGCATTGAATAGATTTTCTCCTTACGAATATTAACCTGATAGGCAATCGTAAATGCAATAATCAGACTCACTAAAAACAATTTCCAATATCCTGCGATTTTCAACAAAAAACCCTTAAAATCAAAATTTGGATGATTTTCAAAAATGGAAAAATCTTTTATATCTAACATCTGTGGGTTTAATTTAATTTTTGATAATGAGGTACACAGTCGTGGCCAATGACAATAAAGTAATTATGGTACCTATTGACTGGATACCTGTTTGTCCTGTTCCCCACGTTTTTTGCTTTAATGGTTTCACATAAATATAGTCATTAGGCTGTAAATAGTAATAAGGTGATTTCATCACATTTACATCTGTTAAGTCAATATCATTCATTTGAACTCCCGTAGGCGTTTGACGTATTACAGTAACCGATTTGCGATTACCAACTGTAGTAATATCTCCTGCATTTGCAATAGCTTCCATAATATTTAGATTGTCCTTGAATAATACTTTTGTACCTGTACTTCCAACTTCCCCGTTTATTGTATATCTAAAACCTGCTAATTTTACGGTAACGAATATATTCGCTTCTGTTTTAAAATATTCTTCGAGCAGCTTTTTTTCAATTTTAAGACGTATCTCTTCAAGTGTGTACCCAATTACATTTATTTCACCTAAAATAGGCATTCTGATATTACCATGATCATCAACAGTAAACCCATTAAAATACAATTGTGATTCAGATTTACTATTAACAGAACCTGAACTTTCAGAAGGATTAAAAATCGCAACTAATTTAGGATCTATTGCTTTTATATCTATACTGAGGATATCATTCACTTGTAATCTATAAGGTTTCGATTCTACTATTGAAATTTTATTTTCATTATCAGTAGCCCCTTTATCCTGCAAATACACTAAATCTTTTATAGGGATACATGATGTAAAAAAAGCAGTAATGAATAATAAATAAAAACAGTTTTTTGTCATTTTTAAAATTTTATTAGCAAATATAACTATTACTTTAATCTTCAGGAAATCTTAGTTAATTTGCATGTATTTAATTGTTTTTGAATGTTTTTTCGAAAGGCACACGATGCAAAATACTTCGCCCAAGTGTAACTTCATCTGCATATTCTAATTCATCTCCCACTGAGATTCCTCGAGCTATAGTAGAAATTATAATTTCAGAATCGGCAATTTGTTTATAAATATAAAAATTCGTGGTATCTCCTTCCATTGTAGAACTTAGGGCAAAAATAATTTCGACAACCTTTCCCTGTTTTACTTTTTCTACCAAAGTTGTTATGTTCAGTTGGCTGGGCCCAATTCCTTCAATTGGAGAGATTTTACCTCCTAATACATGATATATTCCTTTATACTGACCTGTATTTTCAATAGCCATCACATCCCTGATATCTTCAACAACACAAATAGTCTGATGATTTCTTGATGAATTAGCACAAATTTCACAAACTTTTGTATCTGAAATATTATGGCAATTTTCGCAAAATTTAATATCCTCACGCATATTTAATAATGCCTGAGACAAAAAAGCCGTTTGTTCCTTAGGTTGTTTTAATAAATGAAGCACCAATCGCAATGCTGTACGTTTACCAATTCCGGGTAATTGCGACATTTCGTTAACTGCTTTTTCTATTAATTTTGATGAAAATTCCATGAAAACAAAGTAATATTTTAAATTTTTTAGTAGGATTGAAAAAACTAAATCAATGTATCTGCAAACACAAAATTTTTTCGCAAAACGGTTTTTAGCCCTGATGGAAACGACATCCTTTTGTGCCGGGGTTCGGCGCAAAAGATATAGTGTACAGCAGGAATAGCTTCTAAAAAAACTAATATTGATTTGTTGCCAACAGAACCAGTGTACAGGCAACCTCGACTTTAACATTATTAAGTTCCAGTAATTGATACAGCTCAGGATTTTCGGTTCCCGGATTAAAAATTACTCGCTTAGGCTGCGCCTCAATGATGTAATTATAATAATCGCGCTGACGGACAGGGTTTAAATATAAAGTTACTGTATCTACACCTTTGACAGGTATGGCTTTGGTATGAATTTTTACTCCTGCAACCTCACCAGCATTTTGACCTATCGCCAAAACAGTATGCCCTTTTTGAACCAACATGTTAATCGCTTTAAAAGCATAACGTTCCGGCTTTGTTGTCGCACCTAGAACTAAAGTTTTTTTGTTTTTCATCATTTCCGAATATACCACAAAAGTAATCAAAAAAGACTGAATTCCCTGCGTATAATTGTTTTATGGATATTAAAGAAGAAAAAACAATCTCGTAACATCATGTTGGAGTTAAATCTTAAAATTTGATTATTTTTACTACATCAACTGAAAACACTATGGATTTATTCATTTATTTATTTGCTGCTCTTTTCTCTGTTCTAAATCCAATTGGTACTGTTCCTATCTTTGTTGGACTTACACACGACGATTCCGAAATTGAACGCTCCAGAATCTCATTATGGACAGCTATCAATGTTTTTATTATTTTAATTGTATCTTTTTTTGTTGGTCAATACGTATTGACTTTTTTTGGGATTAGTATTGATGCACTTAGAATTGCTGGTGGTCTTGTAATCTTAAATTCTGGTTTTTCATTATTATCAGGAAAAATAAGCAAGAAAAGAGGAATCAACAAAAAGGTAGAAAATGATGCCCAAAACAGAAATGATATTGCGCTTACCCCATTAGCAATTCCGATGCTGGCAGGTCCGGGATCTATTTCTTTGTTAATTGCTTTTTATCAGGAACATCATGAATTGAAAGAAATAATAATTTCGAGTTTAGCTATTTTAGCAATAGCGATTACTATTTTTATTATCTTAAAAAGTGCCCACTATTTAGCTCGGATATTAGGAGCTTCAGGTATTGTTGCCATTTCCAGAATAGTAGGTTTTATTGTAATTGCAATAGGAATTCAATATATCGTGAGCTCTATAATTAATATAATCAAAGGAAATTTAATGTAAAATCCCCAGAATATTAAATACAAAATTCCAAATTCCATACTGTAATGATTCAGCTTTTGGAACTTGGAATTTTTAAATTTAAAATATTGAATTAGTTTCTTGGTAAAAAAACTTCAGCCATCATGCATCTGGCACTTCCTCCACCACAAGCCTCTATTGTATCTAAACTTGAACTTAAAATTTCAGCATGACTTTCTAGTTGTGCAATCTGTTTTGCTGTTAAACTTTGATGTGCTGATGCACTCATAACGATATATTTTTTATTATTCGCTCCTTTAACTTCCAACATATTACCCGCAAAATTATTTACTTGTGCCTCGGTAATCAAAATAACATCTTTTTTATCAGCTTTTAAATTTTCCAGAACCATTTTACGCTCTTTTTTATCATCAATACTATCTGCACAAATGATCGCAAAAGTTTCACCTATACACATCATTACATTTGTATGATAGATCAATTTACGTTCCCCACCGACTGTTTGAAAAGCTTCAAAAATCACTGGAGCATAATCAAAATCTTCACAGAATTCAATAAATAACTCTTCATCTGCACGAGGAGACAAGGCGCAATATGCTTTTCCGTTAGCTCTGTCTAAAAGCAAACTTCCTGTTCCTTCAAGAAAAATACCGTCCTCTTCAGCAGAAGTATAATCCATGATGTTGCTGATTTCAAAACCTTTTTCTTCAAGAGTATCCAAAATATCTTCACGACGCTCCTGACGACGGTTTTCGGCAAACATTGGATACAAAGCCACATCTCCATTTTCATGAAATGAAACCCAGTTATTTGGAAAGATACTATCCGGTGTATCTGTTTCCAATGTATCTTCTACAACTGTAACATCAACTCCAACAGTTCTTAGCTTTTCTACAAAAACATCAAACTCCTGCTGTGCTTTTGCATTTACTGTGCTAGGCAAAAGTCCGTCTAATACTTTTTGATAATAATTATTTATGGCTGTCTGTTCATTCATCCTAAAAGCAACTGGACGAATCATTACGATTGAATTTGTAGTTTGTTTCATATTCTGTATGTTTATTTTTCAAATCTTATATTTCAAGTTTTATTGCAACTTGAAATATAAGATTTGAAACTATATTTAATCTCTAATTAAAGGCAATGTTGAACATCTCAATAATCCCTCCTGCTTTGCAATTTCGGCATACGGAATCTCTTCAACTGTAAAACCATTTGCTCTCAACCAATTATTTAATCGTGTAAAATTCTTCTCTGAAACGACAATGTTTTCATCAATTGAAAAAACATTTGAAAACATATTATACATTTCGTTTCTTTCGATATGAAATAAATTTTCTTTCCCAAAAAGATTTACCAAATACATGTAATCAGCTTCTTCACGGAAACCTCTTTTATAAATAATTCCCTTATCTTTTCCTACAGGCTGGAAACAGCAATCTAAGTGCAAAGCATTATCTCTGGCTTCAATTTTAGACTTAACTAAATCAAATTCTTTGACAATTTTATTCGGAAACAAATTTTTAATATAATTTACTCCCTGCATATTAGTCCTTGCCGTTATGTAATCTTTATAATCACTCCCTTTATATGTTCCAATAAAAATATGATTATTCCAAAGCATGACATCACCACCTTCAATATGAACTTCTTGTGGCGGACGAACTACTTTTAATGGATTTATTTGATCAATTACATATTGAATAGCATCAAGCTCACGTTCCCTGTCTGGCAAAATATTTGATTTTATAAAGACATCTTCAATTACAAAACCAATATCTCTGGTAAAAATTTGATTGTAACTCTCTATGATTTCAGGACGATAAACCTTTACATTATACTTTTGAAAAATGTCATTAAAAGCATCCATTTCAGCAACCATATCCTTTTCGAGAGGATATGTCCCAGCTTTTATATGTTCCAATGATTTAGGATCGTAGGCCTCCTCTAAAGATGGAGTTGGACCATTATGAACGGCAGAACCCAAAACTACGGCACGTAATCTGGAAGTTTCGTCCTTAATATTTAATTGTAACATAAGTATTAGATTTTGTTGCAAATATAAAAAAAGCTTCACAGTTAAGTGAAGCTTCATTTTATTTATTTGACTTAAAATCTCTCAATGGATGACCTGTGTAAATTTGTCTTGGTCTTCCAATTGGCTCTTTATTTTCTCGCATTTCTTTCCATTGTGCAATCCAGCCTGGTAATCTTCCAATAGCAAACATTACTGTAAACATATCCGTAGGAATGCCTAAAGCTCTGTAAATGATTCCAGAATAGAAATCTACATTTGGATATAAATTTCTTGACTTGAAGTATTCATCTTCTAAAGCCGCAGCTTCTAATTTTTTTGCTATTTCCAAAATTGGATCTTCAACACCTAAAGTCTCTAATACTTCTTTAGCTGCTTTTTTGATGATTTTAGCTCTTGGATCGAAATTTTTATATACTCTGTGACCAAATCCCATTAATCGGAATGGATCATTTTTATCTTTTGCTTTCGCTAAAAATTTATCCGTATCTCCTCCATCCTTATTAATATCTTCCAACATCTCAAGAACAGCCTGATTTGCACCTCCGTGTAAAGGACCCCAAAGAGCAGAAACACCAGCAGAAATTGAAGCATACAATCCAGCATGTGACGACCCAACCATTCTTACTGTAGATGTAGAACAGTTTTGTTCGTGATCAGCATGTAAAATAAATAATCTATCTAAAGCATCAACAATTACAGGACTTGCTTTATAAGGACCTGTAGGCAATTGAAACATTAACTGCATAAAGTTTTCTACATAGCCTTTAGTATTATCATAGTAATTTAAAGGATATCCCATTGACTTTCTATAAGTCCATGTAGCAATTACAAGAAATTTACCCATTGTTTTACAAATGGCTTCATACATTTCTTTTTCATTTTCTACATTTACTGCTTTTGGATTAAAGGCTGTCAAAGCACTCGTTAAAGCAGATAAAACACCCATTGGATGAGCTGTTTTTGGAAAACCGTCAATGATGTTCTTCATTTCTTCGTTTACCAAAGTATGTTTTTTAATATCAGTTTCAAATTGCTCCAGTTGTTGAGCAGTTGGTAATTCACCGAAAATCAATAGATATGAAACCTCAAGGAAATTAGCTTTTTCAGCTAAATCTTCAATTGAATACCCTCTGTAACGCAGAATACCTAATTCACCATCTAAGAAAGTGATTTCACTTTTACAAGAACCTGAGTTTTTATAACCCGGATCAATAGTAATAATACCAGTTAAATCACGTAATTTGTTAATATCGATAGCTGATTCATTTTCGCTTCCTGTGATTACCGGAAGTTCAATTTTCTTACCATCTACTTCTAATGTAGCTATTTTTGACATAATATATCGGAAATAATTCTTTAAAATAATAATTTATCAAATCTAAGGAATTTAAGACTAATTAAAAAAAGAATAATACTATGAATTTGTTAAAACTCCAAAAAAAAAGCCACTCGTTTTCACAAGTGGCTTGATTCTACAATATAACTCTTACAATTATTTGATTTTAAAAGCCTTTAACCCCGGAAAATAAGCAGTACTTCCTAATTCCTCTTCAATTCTTAATAATTGATTGTATTTTGCCATACGATCAGAACGAGAAGCAGAACCTGTTTTAATTTGCCCGCAGTTTAATGCTACAGCTAAATCAGCAATAGTGTTATCCTCTGTTTCTCCTGAACGGTGAGACATTACTGAAGTATAACCAGCATTTTTAGCCATGTTTACAGCAGCAATAGTTTCTGTTAAAGTACCAATTTGGTTAACTTTTACTAAAATTGAATTTGCAATTCCTTTTTCAATACCAGTAGAAAGGCGTTCAACATTCGTAACAAATAAATCATCACCAACTAATTGCACTTTATTACCGATTTTTTCAGTTAAGTATTTCCAGCCATTCCAGTCATCTTCATACATACCATCTTCGATAGAAATAATTGGATATTTAGCAGCAAGCTCTGCTAAATAATCCGCTTGTTCTTCAGATGTTCTGATTTTTCCAGTTTCCCCTTCAAATTTAGTATAATCGTATTTACCGTTTACATAAAATTCAGAAGCTGCACAATCAAGAGCAATCATAATTTCATCTCCAAAAGAATATCCAGCTTTTTCAACTGCTAATTTTATAGTATCCAAAGCATCTTCAGTACCACCAGCCAGGTTTGGAGCAAAACCACCTTCGTCACCTACAGCAGTACTTAATCCTCTGTCATGCAACACTTTTTTCAAACTGTGGAAAATTTCGGTTCCCATTTGCATCGCATGGGTAAATGAAGTTGCCTTTACAGGAAAAATCATAAACTCCTGAAATGCGATAGGAGCATCAGAGTGAGAACCACCGTTGATGATATTCATCATTGGAACAGGTAATGTGTTAGCAGAAACCCCACCAACATATCTGTATAATGGCAATCCAAGTTCATTTGCAGCAGCTTTTGCAGCAGCCAAAGAAACTCCTAAAATAGCATTAGCTCCTAATTTAGATTTATTTGGAGTTCCGTCTAAATCAATCATTAATTGGTCAATAGTATTTTGTTCAAAAACAGAAGTCCCAACTAATTCTTCAGCAATAACAGTATTTACATTATTCACTGCATTCAAAACTCCTTTTCCTAAATAAGCTTTACCACCATCACGTAATTCAACAGCTTCATGTTCTCCAGTTGAAGCTCCAGATGGAACAGCAGCTCTACCTAAAACACCATTTTCAGTTACAACATCAACTTCAATAGTTGGATTTCCTCTGGAATCAAGGATTTGTCTTGCGTGAACTTTAATTATAATACTCATTATTTTTGTTTTTTTATTAGTAATTTATATATTTTTTTCGAAATTATAAAAATATTTAATATCAAAAACGTCTTTTCGACATTAAACACCTTTATTTATTAACTATATCGTTTTAGCGGTAGTTTGTTTTATATTCTCAACAAACTGATCAAACAAATAGGATGAATCATGGGGTCCAGGACTAGCTTCCGGATGATATTGCACTGAAAAACAATTTTTATTTTTCATACGCATACCGGCGACTGAGTCATCATTTAAATGAACATGCGTAAGTTCTAATTCCGGATGACCATTTAAAGCCTCTCTTTTAACTGCAAAACCATGGTTTTGAGAAGTTATTTCGCCTCTTCCTGTTATAATATTTTTTACCGGATGATTAATTCCACGATGACCGCCAAACATTTTATAGGTTTTAACTCCATTAGCCAGAGCTATAACCTGATGACCCAAACAGATTCCGAATAATGGTTTATCATCGGCGATAATTTCTTTTGCAACTTGTATAGCACCAAATAACGGATCTGGATCTCCGGGACCATTAGACAAGAAATATCCATCTGGATTAAATTCTGTCAAATCTTTATATGTTGAATTATATGGAAAAACTTTAATATAGCAATCTCTCTTAGCAAGATTTCTTAAGATATTCTTTTTAATTCCAAGGTCTAAAGCAGATATTTTGTAAGTCGCATCTTCATCTCCAAAAAAATAAGGTTCAGTAGTTGATACTTTCGAAGCCAACTCTAAACCTTCCATGTTTGGCACATTTGCCAATTCTTTTTTCAACTCCTCAACCGAAGTTCCGTCTGTGCAGATGACAGCATTCATTGCTCCGTTATCACGAATGTAGCTTACTAGTGCTCTGGTATCAACATCAGAAATACAGATTAAATTTTGTTTTGTAAAATAATCTTCTAAACTTCCCGAAGCATCTTCTCTGGAATAATTAAAGCTGAAGTTTTTACAAACTAAACCAGCAATTTTAACGCTATCAGATTCAATTTCTAAATCATTAACACCATAATTCCCAATGTGTGCATTCGTAGCCACCAATATTTGTCCAAAATACGAAGGATCTGTAAAAATCTCCTGATATCCGGTCATTCCAGTATTAAAACAAACTTCACCAAAAGTTTTACCGCTAATTCCGATAGATTTTCCGTGAAAAATAGTTCCATCACTTAATAATAAAATGGCGCTTTGTCGTGTCGTGTATTTCATTCTTTATTTCTATTGTTTTTTATCATCTTTAAACAAGCTGTAGCTCATTTATTTGTAATTAGATATTTTGCAAATTTACTTTTTTAAAACAGTGCTTCCAAGATTTTTTAAAAATTTCATTCATAAAAATAAAACCTAAAGCCTTAAATAAGTTAAATTCTACTTTCTTCATAAAAAAAATCAAAAAAAAAGGATAAACTAAAAATTAGCTTATCCTTGATTTCTATAGAATCATTATCTTCATAATTATTCAGAAGCTTCAGTAGTCGTTTCTGATTCAGCAACTGGAGCTTCTGGAGTTGTCTCCTCAGCTTTTTTAGCTTTACCACCACGACGGCTTTTTGCTTTTTTAACTTCTTTTTTACCTCCATTGTAAAGCTCATTGAAATCAACAAGTTCGATCATTGCCATATCAGCATTATCTCCCAAACGATTTCCAACTTTAATGATACGAGTGTATCCACCTGGACGGTCGCCAACTTTAGCAGCTACGTCTCTGAACAAGTCAGTTACTGCATATTTACTACGTAAGTAAGCAAAAACAATACGACGATTGTGAGTCGTATCTTCTTTTGATTTTGTGATTAAAGGCTCAACAAATTGTTTAAGCGCTTTAGCCTTAGCAACAGTAGTGTTAATACGTTTGTGCTCAATAAGAGAACAAGCCATATTAGCCAACATAGCTTTTCTATGTCCAGTCTGTCTGCTTAAGTGATTGAATTTTTTTCCGTGTCTCATTGCTATTTTAAATTTAACCCCGCAAGCGGGATTGAATTATTCTTTATCTAATTTGTATTTAGCTAAATCCATCCCGAAAGTTAAATTTTTAACTGCAACAAGTTCATCAAGTTCAGTTAAAGATTTTTTACCAAAATTACGGAATTTCATCAGGTCATTTTTATTGAACGATACTAAATCACCAAGTGTATCAACTTCAGCCGCCTTCAAGCAATTTAATGCTCTAACAGATAAGTCCATATCAACAAGCTTAGTTTTAAGCAATTGTCTCATATGTAATGACTCTTCATCATACGATTCTGTTTGTGCAATTTCGTCAGCCTCGAGTGTAATTCTTTCGTCAGAAAACAACATGAAGTGGTGAATTAAAACTTTAGCAGCTTCAGTAAGAGCATCTTTTGGATTAATAGAACCATCAGTTTTAATTTCAAAAACTAATTTTTCATAATCTGTTTTTTGTTCCACACGGAAGTTTTCAATTGCATATTTTACATTTTTTACCGGAGTAAAAATTGAGTCTGTAAAAATAGTTCCAATTGCAGCATTCTGTTTTTTGTTCTCCTCAGCAGGAACGTATCCTCTACCTTTTTCGATTGTTAAATCGAAGTTCAATTTGATTTTAGAATCTAAATTACAGATAACAAGGTCTGGATTCAAAACTTGAAAACCTGAAATAAATTTTTGAAAATCACCTGCTGTCAATTGATCTTTACCAGAAACAGAGATTGTAACTGCTTCATTATCGATATCTTCAATCTGACGTTTGAAACGTACTTGTTTTAGATTAAGGATAATTTCGGTAACATCTTCAACAACACCTGAAATAGTAGAAAACTCATGATCTACACCTTCGATACGAACAGATGTAATTGCATAACCTTCTAATGCTGAAAGCAAAACTCTTCTAAGTGCATTACCAACTGTCAATCCATAACCAGGTTCTAAAGGTCTAAATTCGAATTTACCTTCAAAATCGGTTGAATCGATCATGATAACTTTATCGGGCTTTTGAAAATTAAATATTGCCATAAATTTCGACTAAGTCAATTATTATTTGTTGTACAACTCTACGATTAATTGTTCTTTAATGTTTTCTGGAATTTGAAGTCTTGCAGGTACAGAAACGAAAGTCCCTTCTTTAAGATCTTGATTCCAGGTAATCCATTCATAAACATGACTTGAATTTGATAAAGAACGTTCGATAGCTTCTAACGATTTAGATTTTTCACGAACTGCAACTTTATCACCAGGCTTAAGGTGGTAAGAAGGAATATTTACAACTTCACCATTTACAGTAATGTGTCTGTGAGAAACTAATTGTCTAGCACCTCTTCTAGAAGGAGCGATACCCATTCTAAAAACAACATTATCTAATCTTGCTTCACATAATTGTAAAAGAACCTCACCAGTAACTCCTTTAGTAGCTGATGCTTTTTTGAATAAACCTCTGAATTGTTTTTCTAAAATTCCATAAGAATATTTAGCTTTTTGCTTTTCCATTAACTGAACAGCATACTCAGATTTTTTACCTCTTTTTTTAGCCATCCCGTGTTGTCCAGGTGGGTAATTTCTTTTTTCGAAAGATTTATCATCTCCGAAGATTGCTTCGCCAAATTTACGAGCAATTCTAGTTTTAGGACCAGTATATCTTGCCATTTCTAAAAATTAAATTTTAAGGTAGAGATTATGAATTCAGGTCATATCCTTCGATAATCGTTTATTCTGCCTTGTTATACTTAAATAAATTTATTAAACTCTACGTCTCTTTGGAGGACGACATCCGTTGTGAGGCATTGGAGTAACATCGATAATCTCTGTAACTTCAATTCCACCGTTATGAATAGAACGGATAGCAGACTCACGTCCGTTTCCTGGTCCTTTTACATAAACTTTAACTTTTTTAAGTCCTGCCTCAAGAGCTACTTTACTACAATCTTCTGCTGCCATTTGAGCCGCGTACGGAGTGTTCTTTTTAGAACCTCTGAAACCCATTTTACCAGCTGAAGACCAAGAAATAACCTCACCTTTCTTATTAGTCAAAGAAATAATGATGTTGTTGAAAGTGGCAGAAATATGAGCTTCACCCGTTGATTCAACGATAACTTTGCGTTTTTTTGCAGTTGCTTTAGCCATATTACTTATTATTTAGTTGCTTTTTTCTTGTTAGCAACAGTTTTTCTTTTACCTTTTCTTGTTCTAGAGTTGTTTTTAGTTCTTTGCCCTCTTAAAGGAAGACCAGATCTGTGACGGATACCTCTGTAACATCCAATATCCATTAAACGTTTGATGTTCAAAGAAACTTCAGAACGTAATTCTCCTTCAATTTTGTAAAATCCAACTGCATCACGAATTGCTCCGATCTCGTCATCATTCCAATCTTGAACTTTTTTATCTTGGCTAACTTGAGCTTTCTCTAAAATCTCAATTGCTCTACTTCTTCCTAATCCGAAGATATAGGTAAGTGCTATAACACCTCTCTTATTTTTTGGGATATCTACCCCTGCTATTCTTGCCATAATTATCCTTGTCTTTGTTTAAATCTAGGATTCTTTTTGTTTATTACGTACAATCTCCCTTTTCTACGCACAATAATGCACTCGGGACTTCTCTTTTTTACTGATGCTCTAACTTTCATAGTGAATATCCTTTAATATCGATAAGTAATTCTTGCTTTTGACAAGTCATAAGGGCTCATTTCCAGTTTCACTTTATCACCAGGTAATAATTTGATGTAATGCATACGCATTTTTCCAGAAATATGAGCAATTACAATATGTCCATTTTCTAACTCTACACGGAACATCGCATTTGACAATGCTTCAATGATTGATCCGTCTTGTTCTATTGCTGATTGTTTTGCCATAAATATATTAAGCTACCGCTTTTCTATTTTTACCAGTCTTCATTAAACCATCATAATGTTTGTTTAACAAGTATGAATTGATCTGTTGAATAGTATCTATTGCAACTCCAACCATAATTATTAATGAGGTACCTCCAAAAAACATTGCCCAAGATTGTTGTACATCCATAATACTTACAACAATAGCCGGGAACACAGCAATCAAAGCAAGGAATAAAGATCCTGGGAAAGTTATTAAAGACATCACTTTGTCAAGGAAATCTGAAGTTTCAGCTCCAGGACGAACTCCAGGAATAAAACCTCCACTTCTCTTTAAATCATCAGCCATTTTATTAGTAGGTACAGTGATTGCAGTATAAAAGAATGTAAATACAATAATTAATGTTGCAAATACAAAATTGTACCAAAAACCAAACATATTACTAAAAGCACCAACGATAGATTGTGATGTATCTGATTTAGACAACCCCGCTACAGCAGCAGGAATAAACATAATTGCCTGAGCAAAAATGATTGGCATAACACCTGAAGCATTAAGCTTAAGTGGAATCCATTGTCTATTACCACCAGCTAAGTCTTGTTCGTAATCACCTGTTGTTGTACGACGAGCATACTGAACCGGAATTCGACGCACTGCCATTGTAAGCAATACACAAGAAATAATAACTAACAACCATACAATAATTTCAATAACCAACAACATCGGACCACCGTTGTTATTCGTAACTCTAGTTGTAAATTCTTGTATAAAAGCTTGCGGTAAACGAGCCAAAATACCAACCATAATCAATAATGAAATTCCATTTCCAATACCCTTATCAGTAATTTTTTCTCCAAGCCACATAGCAAATATTGTACCTGTAACTAAGATAATAACAGAAGAAAATAAAAACTCAGGCGAGTTAAATCCTAGCAAAAATGCATTGCTAGGTAATGTTCTGTATAAATTGTAGATATAAGTTGGACCTTGAACCAATGTAATAGCAATAGTTAACCAACGTGTAATTTGATTAATTTTTTTTCTACCGCTTTCTCCATCGTTTTGAAGTTTTTGCAAATATGGAATCGCAATTCCCATTAACTGAACAACAATAGACGCAGAAATGTAAGGCATAATACCTAAAGCAAAAACTGAAGCTTTAGAAAAAGCACCTCCGGTGAACATGTCAAGGATAGATCCTAAACCATTTTTTGTTTGTCCCGCTAAACCAGTCAATTGAGTTGCGTCAATTCCAGGAAGCGTAACGTGTGCTCCAAAACGATATACTAAAAGCAAACCTAATGTAATCAGGATTCTGTTTTTCAGTTCTTCGATTTTCCAAACATTACTTATTGATTCAATAAATTTCTTCATACAATAGAAAAATTATATTGTTACAGCCTCTCCACCAGCAGCTTCAATAGCAGCTTTTGCAGTAGCAGTAAATTTGTGAGCAGTTACTTTTAACTTTGCTTTCAACTCTCCTCTACCTAAAATCTTAACGATTTCATTTTTGGTAGCCAGACGGTTTGCTACGAAATCTGTCATAGAAACAGAATCAGTAATTACACCATTGTCTACTAATAGTTGAAGCGTATCTAAATTAACACCTTCGTATTCTTTACGGTTGATGTTTGTGAAACCAAACTTAGGCACACGTCTTTGAAGTGGCATTTGCCCTCCTTCAAAACCAATCTTTTTAGAATAACCAGAACGAGATTTTGCTCCTTTGTGACCTCTTGCAGAAGTACCACCTTTACCTGAGCCTTCTCCTCTACCTAATCTTTTATTTTGATTGTGTGTTGACCCTTCAGCTGGTTGTAAGTTACTTAAATTCATAACAGTATTTGTTATTTAGCTTCTTCTACAGAAACTAAGTGTTTAACTTTGTTTATCATCCCAAGGATAGCAGGGTTTGAATCATGCTCTACAACTTGTCCCATTTTACGTAGACCCAAAGCTTCCAAACCTCTCTTTTGGGAAAGAGGACAGTTGATTTTGCTTCGTACTTGTTTTACTAATAATTTAGCCATAATTTCCTTGAATTAACCTTTAAAAACTTTTTCTAAAGAAACACCTCTTTGTTTTGCAACAGTGTAAGCGCTTCTCATTTGTAATAAAGCATCAAAAGTCGCTTTTACTACGTTATGAGGATTTGATGATCCTTGAGATTTAGACAATACATCGTGAATACCTACTGATTCAAGAACTGAACGAACAGCCCCACCAGCAATAACCCCTGTACCATGAGAAGCAGGAATTAAAAATACACGTGCACCACCAAATTTACCTTTTTGTTCGTGAGGAACAGATTGTCCGTTCAAAGGAATTTTTACTAAATTTTTCTTAGCATCTTCTACTGCTTTCGCAATTGCTTCAGAAACGTCTTTAGATTTTCCTAATCCGTGACCAACTACTCCGTTTTCATCACCTACAACTACAATTGCAGAAAAACCGAAAGCTCTACCACCTTTTGTAACTTTAGTAACACGATTAACACTTACCAGACGATCTTTAAGTTCAAGACCACTTGGTTTTACCAATTCTACATTTTTGTATTTAGACATAATATATTAGAATTTAAGTCCAGCCGCTCTTGCGCCTTCTGCTAATGATTTAATACGACCGTGATATAGATATCCACCTCTGTCAAAAGTGATGGTATCAATCCCGGCTTTTAACGCTTTTTCAGCAACTAGTTTTCCAACAGCAGCAGCTACTTCAACGTTAGTACCTTTTCCTATTTCTTTTTCTCTTGAAGATGCAGCTAATAAAGTAACTCCATTTACGTCATCAATAAGTTGAGCATAAATTTCTTTGTTACTTCTAAATACAGATAGTCTAGGGTTAGTAGCAGTACCACTAATCGTTTTTCTAATTCTGAATCTAATTCTCTGTCTTCTATCAGATTTTGTTAATGACATAATCTTATTTTTTAAGCTGATTTACCTGCTTTTCTTCTTAATACTTCACCCACAAATTTAACACCTTTTCCTTTGTACGGCTCAGGCTTACGGAAACCTCTGATTTTCGCAGCAACCTGACCTAAAAGTTGTTTATCAAATGATGTTAATTTTACGATAGGGTTCTTTCCTTTTTCAGATATTGTTTCTACGACTACTTCAGGAGCAACTTCTAAAACAATATTGTGAGAATATCCAAGAGCTAAATCTAACTTTTGACCTTGGTTTGAAGCTCTATAACCAACTCCAACTAATTCAAGTTCTTTAGTAAAACCTTCATTTACTCCAAGAATCATGTTATTGATTAATGATCTGTATAATCCGTGTTTTGCTCTTTGGTCTTTATGATCAGACGATCTTTCTACTAACGCTTGATCGCCTTCAACTGTTACAGTTACGTCCGAAAACTCCTGAGTAAGTTGACCTTTTTTTCCTTTTACTGTAATAATACCGTCTTTAACTTCTACAGTTACTCCAGCAGGGATTACAATTGGGCTTTTACCTATTCTTGACATCTTATTTAGTCTTTAAAATTAGTATACGTAACAAATTACTTCACCACCTACATTTAATTGTTTAGCTTGTTTTCCAGTCATAAGACCTTTTGAAGTTGAAACAATTGCAATTCCTAATCCGTTAAGGATTCTTGGTAATTTGGCAGCACCTGCATATTTACGCAAACCAGGTTTACTAATTCTTTGGATATCTTTAATTACAGGCTCTTTAGTATCTTTATCATACTTCAAAGCAATTTTGATTGAACCCTGAACAGAGTTGTCCTCAAATTTGTAACTTAAGATATAACCTTGATCAAATAAGAACTTAGTTATTTCTTTTTTTAGATTAGAAGCCGGAATTTCAACAAC
>CBFGNY010000029.1:0-33816 GCA_965650235.1 uncultured Flavobacterium sp.
ATTTAAATAAATGGGCGTAATTTGAATAGCCTCCAGTTTTAACTGGAGGTTTTTTTTATGGTTTAGTTTTGTTCTCATAAGATTCTTTGATTGTGATCTATCATGTGCTTTTATGTATTCATTATTTAAAGAATGTCGCTATCAAAAAAGGGGATTAATGTATGGCAAGTAAAATCAGCTACTGAGAGTTTTTAAAAAAAATATGTTTTTTGATGTAACAAATCATATAGTGCTGTATCAAAAGGTAAATTTTTAAAAACACACACTATGAAAACAAAATCAATCTTTATCGTATTTGTACTTCTTATCTCAAAATCTGTTTTTTCTCAAACGTCCTTTAAAGTAGAGATAAAAGGAAAAGGAGATCCTGTTTTATTATTTCCTGGATTTGGCTGTACAGGACAAGTATGGGATCAAACAGTAGCTGAAATTTCTAAAACTCACGAATGTCACATTTTTACCTTTGCAGGATTTGGCAATATCCCTCCGGTTGAAGGTCCTTGGTTCTCTATAATAAAAAATGAAATCATTTTCTATGTAAAAGATAAGAAATTAAAAAAACCAACGCTAATGGGGCATAGTTTAGGTGGGACTTTGGGTCTATGGCTGGCATCTACAGAAACGGATCTTTTTAAAAAAGTAATTGTTGTAGATGGATTACCTGCAAGTGCGGCCTTAATGATTCCTAATTACAAAGGAGAAGTTATTCCTTATGATAATCCACAGAGCGAAATAATGCTTACTATGGATGAAAATGCGTTCAATACAATGAATGCCCAATCGATTTCCTATATGTGCTTTAATAAAGAAAAACAAAAAACAATTGCCGAATGGATGAAAATTGCTGATAGAAAAACTTATGTTTATGGTTATATTGATATGCTTAATTTAGATTTACGAAATGAAATTGCTAAAATTAAAATTCCTGTAGTGATTCTTGCAGCAACAAATCCAAATCTAAGTACAGTACAAAATACATATAATAATCAATACAAAAATCTACCTTCGGTTAAAATTCATTACGCAGAAAACGCTGCACATTTTGTAATGTATGATCAGCCAGAGTGGTTTATGGAAAAAGTAAAATCAGAAATAAAATAACGTGGGTACCGAAGAGCAATTTAACAACATATACAATAGTCATTACGCTAAGGTATTTCGTTTGTGTAAGGGTTATTTTTGTGGGGATGTAGCATTGGCTTCAGATGCAGCTCAGGAAATTTTTATTAAAGTATGGGAGAAATTAGATACATTCAGAAATGAGTCAAGTGTTAGTACATGGATTTATAGAATCACCGTAAATACTTGTCTTCTTTATTTACGAAAATCATCATCTAAAAAAGAAATCAGAACCGCCATTCAGCCTCAGGTTATTTCAGAAACAGATTCAAATGAAATAGAAGAACAACTTCAACAAATGTATCAGTGTATCCAAAAACTTGAAGAAACAAATAAAATGATAATTCTGATGACTTTAGAAGGTGTATTGTATCAGGAAATAGCAGAAGTAATTGGAATATCCGAAGAAGCACTTCGTGTTAGAATTCATCGGATTAAAAAAAGTTTAACTCAATGCGTGCAAAATGAAAACATTTGAAGAATTACAAACGACTTGGAATCAGCAAAAGGACTCCAGCACAAAACCAGATGCAGTGGATATTATTAAAAAAGCAGAGGCGAATACTAAAGAAATTAGACGTAATCATTTTTGGACTAAGGCTATATTAACTGTGACCTCTGTAATATTAATCTTTTATTATATCTGGATGGGTGCTAACAAAGATACCTTGTTTAGTTTAGGATTAGGTATAATGATAATCATGCTTATATTCCGTATAATACTAGAATGGATAAGCATTGAAAAGCTAAAGAGTCTAAAAACAGATGTTTCATTGATAGAATACAGTAAACTGGCATATCAGTTTTATCAATGGAGAAAAAAAATACATTATGTCCTTACGCCAGCGATTTATCTGGTATATACTACGGCTTTTACGCTTCTATTGCCTGTTTTTAAAGAAAACTTTTCTGAAGGTTTTTATCTCTATATAATTCTAAGCGGATATGGTTTTCTGTTGCTTTTTGGATTTTTTATGATTAAAATTATCAAAAAAGAAATGGAACTTGTACGCTTTTTAAAAAATATTAGTTATGAGAGTAACCAAAATAAAGAAATTTATTAAGATAAAGTTTTGGGAAGAAATAATTTCATAATCCCAGCTTTAATAAATGAAATAAAAAAAGCTTCTGATTTTTCAGAAGCTTTTTTCAGTGCGGATAATAGGACTCGAACCTACACGCCTTGCGGCACCAGATCCTAAGTCTGGCATGTCTACCAATTTCACCATATCCGCGTAATTGTGGGTGCAAAGATAAGCATAACTTCCAATTTTCAAAGCAATTTCTAAAAAAAAATATTTATTCTCTTTTTTGTATATTTGAAATTCTACAAAAATATTTTAAATGGAAGATATAAAAGCATATGTTCAACAACATAAAGATCGGTTTATCAGCGAATTGATCGAATTATTAAAAATTCCGTCGGTAAGTGCCGACACCGCATACTCCCAAGATGTTATTGACACGGCCGAGGCTGTAAAAGTAAGTTTATCAAAAGCAGGCTGCGATTTAGTCGAAGTTTGCGACACTCCGGGTTACCCAATTATTTATGGAGAGAAAATAATCGACCCAAATTTGCCTACCGTTTTAGTGTACGGACATTATGATGTTCAGCCGCCGGATCCAATGGAATTATGGACGTCCCCACCTTTCGAACCCGTTATCAAAACAACAGACATTCATCCTGAAGGCGCTATTTTCGCGCGTGGTGCCTGCGATGACAAAGGCCAAATGTACATGCACGTAAAAGCATTGGAATATATGGTACAAAGCAATACGCTTCCCTGCAACGTAAAATTCATGATCGAAGGTGAAGAAGAAGTAGGTTCGGCAAGTTTAGCCTGGTTTGTAGAACGCAATCAGGAAAAACTAAAAAACGATGTGATCTTAATTTCAGATACCGGAATGATTTCAAACCAACAGCCGTCAATTACGACAGGTTTAAGAGGTTTGAGTTATGTTGAAGTCGAAGTTACAGGTCCGAATCGCGATTTGCATTCAGGATTGTATGGCGGAGCAGTAGCAAACCCAATAAATGTTCTTGCAAAAATGATTGCTTCTATGCACGACGAAGACAATCACATTACGATTCCGGGATTCTACGACAAAGTACAGGAATTATCTACCGAAGAAAGAGGCGAAATGGCCAAAGCGCCTTTCAGTTTAGAAAAATATAAAAATGCCCTAAACCTAAATGACGTTTACGGCGAAAAAGGCTATGTAACCAACGAACGCAACTCCATCCGTCCAACATTAGACGTAAACGGAATCTGGGGCGGATATCAGGGCGAAGGTGCCAAAACAGTGATTGCAAGCAAAGCTTATGCGAAAATCTCGATGCGCTTGGTTCCAAATCAGGACTGGCATGAAATCACAGATTTATTCACAAAACATTTCACCAATATTGCTCCGGCCGGAGTTACAGTAAAAGTGACGCCGCACCACGGAGGCCAGGGTTATGTAACGCCAATCGACAGTATCGGTTATCAGGCTGCCAATAAAGCCTATACAGAAACTTTTGGAGTCCCTGCCATTCCGGTTCGTTCCGGAGGAAGTATCCCGATAGTGGCTTTGTTCGAAAAAGAACTAAAAAGCAAGACTATTTTAATGGGTTTCGGTTTGGACAGCGATGCTATTCACTCACCAAACGAACATTTCGGAATCTTCAATTACTTAAAAGGAATCGAAACTATTCCGTTGTTTTACAAATATTTTGTAGAACTTTCGAAGTAATTAAACTATCCATACAATTCAAATCCGTTCAGCAATGAGCGGATTTTTTTTTTGAGTTTGATATTGAAATTTGTAATTGCTATTGCCATTGATATTGAGTTGGGCGTTGCCTAAAGGCCGGGCTGTCCACTGTATCTTTTGCGATTGAGGTCTTGGGTTTACCCAGACATTCAGGGTGTCGCAAAAGGATGCCGTTCCCATCCCTAACGCGGCCTCACGATTATTTGATGTTATAATTTTTCAAGATGCTGTGTTTATAATTTGAATAGCCACCAGCTTTGGGAGTTAAAAATGTATTGTGCAGGAGGCTTTAGCTCAATAAATTTAGCATTGATTGAAAATCTTCACTAAAATTCGGCTAAAGCCATTTTCTCTGTCTTTATTATAATCTCCGGCTAAAGCTGGAGCCTATTCAAAAAACGTTGTTTTATATGGCAATAAAACTTTTGTGAATTTAAATTTCTTCAATTTTATAAATTTATTCTTGCATAATAAATTTTTATTTCTACATTTGTAGAACAACATCTATACATGTAGAGTAAAAATATCAGGATGCGTCAACTTTTTATATTACTGTTTTATGCCTTATTGCTTACAGGATGCAAAAGCAAAATGATTAATAAAATGATTGATAAGAAAAAAGAAGGTGTCTGGATTGAGAAATATTCAGAAGACAGTACCCATTATAAATCTTACGAATATTACAAGGATAATCAGCCGGTAAAAAAATGGAAATCCTATATCAACGGTAAAATCTACAAAACAGAGAAATATAGAAACGGTATTTGTATTGTAAAGTATTATCACGAAAACGGAAAACTGCAATCGAAAGGAAAAACCAGAGTTGAAATTGATTCGGTCGAGACTCATTGGTTTTATTTTGGAAAATGGAAATTCTATTCTGAAAAAGGAAAATTAACAGAAATCCGGAAATACAATAAAGGTGAACTTGTTTCGGAACAAGATCTCTAATAACCACTAACAATAAATATATGAAAAAATTATTCACTTTCTTTTTTGTTACCATGACTGCTGGCTTGATTCAGGCTCAAAGCTATCGCGATTTTATTTCAAAAGGTGATTCCTGTTACAATATCAAAGATTACAAAACTTCCGTTGGATATTATGAAAAGGCATTTAAAATCGAACACAAATCATCCTCAGATTTATATAATGCCGCCTGTTCAGCAGCCTTAAACAATGACAATAAAAAAGCGTTTAAATGGCTGGATTTAGCAATTGATAATGGATATGAAAATATTGCGCACATAAAAATTGACAGCGATTTAGAATCTTTGCACTCTAAAAAAGAATGGAAAAAGACACTTGATAAACTTCAGAACAAAGTTGATATTCTGAGTGCTAACTATGATAAACCACTACAAAAAGAGCTTTTGGATATTTATACTGAAGATCAGGGAATTCGTCATGATTTCATGAAAATTTATAAAGATCCAAAAACAGACAAGAGCAAAATAGACAGCATTGGTAAAATAATGATGTATAAAGACAGTATAAATCTCATTAAGGTAGTCAGGATTTTAGATGAAAAAGGTTGGGTAGGCAAAGATGTTGTAGGCTCTCAAGCCAATCAAACCTTGTTTTTGGTTATTCAGCATTCTGATCTAAAATACCAGCAAAAATATTTACCAATGATGAGAGAGGCGGTAAAAAAAGGAAATGCAAAAGGAAGTTCGCTCGCACTACTTGAAGACAGAGTAGCTTTAAGAGAAGGAAGAAGACAAATTTATGGAAGTCAGTCTTCGATGAATAAAACAACTAATAAATGGTATATCTCTCCGATGATAGATCCGGATAATGTTGATAAAAGACGTGCCGAAGTCGGGCTTGGGACTATGGCTGAATATGCGGCCAAAATGAATATTGAATGGAACCTGGAAACATACAAGAAAGAATTGCCTGAAATGGAAAAACTGGAAAATATTAAATAATGACACAATTATCAAACTCGGAAGAACAATTAATGGAACATTTGTGGACGCTTGAAAAAGCCTTCATGAAAGACTTGCTCGAAGCTTATCCTGAACCAAAACCGGCAACTACAACAGTTGCCACGCTTTTAAAAAGAATGATCGACAAGAAATTCGTAGCCTATAACGAATTCGGAAATTCACGCGAATATTATCCGCTGGTAAAAAAAACAGCTTATTTCTCTAAACATGTAAACGGATTAATAAGTAACTTTTTTAATAATTCGGCATCACAATTTGCTTCTTTCTTTACCACCGAAACCAATTTATCTGCATCGGAATTAGAAGAACTCAAAAAAATTATTGACAGTCAAATTCAAAAAAAGAAAAAATGATAACATATCTTTTAAAATCAGGATTATTGCTTTTTATTTTTTTTGCAGTATACAAATTATGGCTGGAAAACGAAAAAATGTTCCGTTTTAACCGTGCTTATCTGTTGTTGAGTATACTTTTCAGTTTAATAATTCCACTGCAATTGTTTTCTATACAAACTTTCTTTTCTACAACAATACACACTGTACAATTAGATGAAATTGCAATCAGAACTAGTAAAGTTTTAAATACAAATAAAGAAAACTACATATTACCTTGGGTTTTAGCTGGGCTTTATTTTATTGTTGTGCTAATTTTAAGTATTCGTTTTGGTTTGAATGTTTTTTCATTTTATAAAAAGATAAAACACAATTCACAATTAATAAATAATGAAAAAGTTGTTTTAATTCAGAAACCTATTTTACCACATTCATTTTGGAATACCATTTTTATTAACAAAGAAGAGTTCGAAAACGGAAAAATCCCTTCAGAAGTGTTTGTTCATGAAAAAGCACATCTGCAACAAAAACATACTTTAGATATTCTATTTATAGAAGTTTTACAGATTTTATTATGGTTTAATCCGCTTATAATTTTGTACAAGAAAGCAATTAAACTTAATCACGAATTTCTTGCTGATGAAGCTGTAAATAATCAGTTTAAATCTGTTTCAGAATATCAAAAGTTATTATTGAATTTTGTTTCTAACAATAAAAATATTGCGTTGGCCAGTACTATTAATTACTCGGTAACAAAAAAAAGATTATTGATGATGACCAAAAAAGAATCTACAATTAAAATAATACTAAAAGTTTTTACTGTCGGGGTTGTTTATAGTTTGACGCTGTTTGTTTTTAGTAACAAAACAAATGCTCAGGAAATTAACAGCAATGGCCCTAAAATAAACTACAGCGCCAGACAAGTGAATTTGGAAATTAAAAAACCCGAGTTTCCTGGAGGTATGGAAGAATTCTATAAATTCGTAGGACAACGGTTTAAAATCTCCGAAGAAGCCTCAAAAAATAAAGTGGAAGCTAAAATTTTTACGCAGTTTATGATAGAAAAAGATGGTTCATTATCTGAATTTAAAATAGTTAAAGACGCCGGATATGGCTTAGGGGATGAAGCTATTCGTGTTTTAAAATTATCTCCTAAGTGGATTCCTGGCTCTGAGAATGGCAAACCAGTTAGAATATTGTATAGCTTGCCTATTACAATTCAATCAGTAAATTAAATATCCGCTCCTTTTATTAAAGAAGCGGATAATAAAAAAATTCAAAAAACTAAAAATAAATCCTTCTTAAAAAAGGTCAGGATTATATCCAAAGTACGGCATGTTCTGTTCGTAAAAAACAACACCATAACTTTCTAATTCTTCTAAAATAGGTAAATACACTTCTTTATTAATAGGAAGCTGTACGCCAGGAGTAGTTATTTTACCGTTCAAAATCAGTAATGTGGCTATGGCAACGGGCAAACCAACCGTTTTTGCCATCGCTGTATAAGTTTGGTCATCACCTGTGCAGACCATTTTTGAATCAATTTGTCTTTTATCACCATTTATTTCATATCCAAATTTATGGTACATCACAATCATATCTTTCTCATCAGGTTCCAAAGTCCAGCTGTCTGAAAGTATTTTTTCTAAAATTTGTGCCGGAGTTGCATTGGGTAAATTCACTTTTTTATTTGCATTGAACAAATCCAGTTCCAAAAGTTTGTCCCACATAATATCGTCCTGATCGATTCTTAACATCAAACGCATTTTTATTTCGACAGAGTCCGTTGGATGATAAGGTAAAAAAGAGTTGGTAAACTGGCGATAACTCATGTTTTCAGTATCTTCCATAATGTAGCTGTCGTCTGTCATGCCTAATTGTACAAACATATTCCAGGCTTTCGAGAATCCGACTCTTCTAATGGTTCCTCTATACAACGTTAGTATATCATCCAATCCGTAAATTGATCTGTATTTAAGTGAATCACGGTTGGAATAAGCTTCAAATTTTCCATAACCCTCTACTTCAAGATACTCCGTTCTGCGAAATAAACTTCCATACGGAATATATTTATAAGTGCCTTCCTGAATAAATTTTGCTGCACCGCCCTGACCTGCTAATACCACATTTCTGGGCGCCCACGTAAATTTGTAACTCCACAGGTTGTTGTCAGATTCCGGAGCAACCAATCCGCCGCAAAAAGATTCGAACAGGAGCATTTTTCCCCCTTTTGCCCTGATTTCATCAATTACTTTCATGGCACTCATATGGTCAATTCCCGGATCCAGACCAATTTCATTCATGAAAATCAGATTGTTTTTTTGGGCTTCCTCATCCAATTCCTGCATCGCATCACTTATATATGAAGCCGTAACTAAGTGTTTTTTAAATTCTAAACAGTCTTTTGCAATTTCAATATGTAAATAGGCGGGAAGCATCGAAATTACGATGGAGGCATTCTGAATTGCTGCCTTTCTTTCTTCAATTTCAAAAATATTGAGGGCAAGCGGAGTGGCATTTGGATGGCCTTCTGTCTTTCTTTCGGCCAAAGCCAAAGATAAATCGGCAACCACAATATGCAGCCTTTCACTTTCTGATTTTGAAAGTAAATACCGAATCAGAGATGATGCGGATCTTCCGGCTCCCACTATTAGAATACGTCTCATAATTTACATATATAACACAAACATAGTAAATTGTTATAAAAACAACGCTTAGTGTTTGAAAATTTTTAAAAATAAACGAAACAAAGTAAACCAGAATTTTTTGAAAAGTGTATTTGAAATGTTTTTTGTTTGATTGAATTAAGACTATTTTTGTGATATTAAAACAGCTAAAAATGGAAAGAAAAATAATATTGACCGCCACTTTATTTGGAGTAATAGCAATTATTCTGGGTGCTTTTGGAGCACATGCTTTAAAAGAAACACTTACACCTGAACAGTTGACCAGTTTTGAAACCGGAGTTCGTTACCAAATGTATCATGCTTTCTTTTTGTTTTTTGTTGCTTCACGAAAAGAATTATCATTAAAAACCTTAAAAGTTATCTATAATTTAGTGTTAGCAGGCGTACTTTTGTTTTCAGGTTCTATTTATTTACTGACAACAAAAAATGTAACTACAATTGACTTCAAAATTATAGGATTCGTAACTCCAATAGGCGGACTCCTATTAATCTTCGCTTGGTTGGTTCTTTTTACTACTTTTTTTAAGAAAAAATCATAAAATTGCTTTTAAAAAATTCTATTTAGATATTATTACTTAATTTTGTTGTATATATAACATGCGACTTGGATGATGTTAATATTTTGTATTTTATACGTTTAAAAATAAATAATATAACATCATCTGCGTTGAATTACATTTTAAAATTTGATATTTTAAAATAAACAAATATAACACAACATTAAATTTATGGAGACTAATACACTTTCCACGAAATCGATTTCGCTAAATGATTTAGGAATTAAAAATTCAAAAATTCATTATCAATTATCTGCAGAAGAACTTCATGCCATAACGGTAGAATCCGGTCAGGGTTTTGAGAATTCGACAGGAGCATTAGCGATTAATACAGGCGAGTATACCGGCCGTTCACCGCAGGATCGTTTTATTGTAAAAGACAGTATTACTGAGAATCAGGTTTGGTGGGGAAATGTAAATATTCCGTTTTCATCAGAAGCTTTTGAAAAACTATATAATAAGGTAACGCAGTTTTTATCGAATAAGGAAGTTTTTGTCCGTGATTCATACGTTTGTGCAGATGCCAATTACAGATTGAATGTTCGCGTGGTTACAGAAACTGCCTGGTCTAATTTGTTTTGCTACAATATGTTTTTAAGACCGGAAGAAAGTGAATTAGCCAACTTTACACCTGAATGGACGGTAATCTGTGCACCAAGTTTTATGGCAGATCCTGCTGTAGACGGAACACGCCAGTCTAATTTTGCTATTTTAGATTTTACTAAAAAAGTAGCTTTAATTGGAGGAACAGGTTATACAGGAGAAATGAAAAAAGGAATTTTCTCTGCTTTAAACTTTATTTTACCTGTTTTCGAAAATACGTTGCCAATGCATTGCAGCGCTAATGTTGGAGAAGCAGGAGATACCGCTATTTTCTTTGGTTTATCAGGAACAGGAAAAACTACTTTATCTGCAGATCCGGATCGTAAATTAATTGGTGATGACGAACACGGATGGACAAGCGAAAACACTGTTTTTAACTTTGAAGGAGGCTGTTATGCAAAAGTTATTAATTTATCAGAAGAAAATGAACCGGACATTTTTAGAGCAATCAAAAAAGGTGCGCTTTTAGAAAATGTGGTTTTTAAAGCTGGAACAAACGAAGTGGATTATGAAGATGTTTCCATCACTCAAAATACACGGGTAAGTTATCCAATAACACATATCGACAATATTCAGCCTGGTTCTATCGGACATAATCCTAAAAATATATTTTTCTTAACGGCAGATTCTTTCGGAATTTTGCCTCCAATCGCTAAATTGACTCCGGGTCAGGCGGCTTACCATTTTATTTCAGGATATACAGCAAAAGTTGCCGGAACAGAAGCGGGAGTTACAGAACCTCAACCTAACTTTTCTGCCTGTTTTGGAGCACCGTTTATGCCTTTGCATCCAACTCGTTATGCTGAAATGCTGACTAAAAAAATGAAAGATGCCGATGTAAAAGTTTGGTTAATCAACACAGGTTGGACAGGCGGGGCTTACGGAACAGGAACGCGTATGAAACTGAAATATACCCGCGCCATGATTACCGCAGCATTAAACGGAGAATTGGACAATGTTGAGTATAAAGATCACGCTGTATTTGGAATTGCAAAACCGCAATCCTGCCCTAATGTTCCTAGTGAAATTTTAAATCCGAGAAATACTTGGGAAGATCCTGCGTTATATGATAAAAAGGCAATCGAACTGGCTCAGAAATTCAAAGCCAATTTTGCCAAATTTGAAGAGTTTGCCAATGCTGAAATTTTAGCTGGCGCACCAAAAACAGAATAAGGAAGTTATTAATTCAAACTAAAAAAAGCTGTTCGTTATGAACAGCTTTTTTGTTTGGTTTCCAATCGCAGTAAAAAAAAATAAACACAACACTAACCTGCGATTGAAAACAACACTGAAATTTATTTTTTGGTTTCGTCGATACGCTTTTGAATCAAATCCCAGGCGTAATAATGAAACGTCATTCCGTTACTCATGGCTACGAAAAGTCCGTTTTTGTATGATCCTCCTAAGTTAACACTGGTTACATCTGCACCATCACATTCAATGGTTGAAGTTGGAATTTCTGTCAATAACGAATACTTGTTTGGATTACCATTTACACCTTCTCTTGGATACACCATAAAAGAATTGGCTTGTTGGTTAGATACTAAAATATAACCGGTAGAGTCTGTTTTTTTGTAAATCGCAATTCCTTCGTGATCTGCCTTGAAATCTTTTTGACCGAAGAAAGCCAATTCTTTATTGTCGTTTAAAGCAGGATCCGCTTTGTATTTTCTGATTCCGACTTGCTCATCGCAATAATAAATTGCACCTAACTCATTATCAACAGCAATAGCTTCGATTTCTTTCTTTCCGCTGTAGGTTCCGAATTTTCGAACCACTTTTGCAATAGCATATTTTCCTGAACCGGAAAGTTCATATTGCCATAAATAACTTCCTGAGGATCCTGATTTTCTTCCAACAATAGCAAATATTTTACCATCACTTGGGCGTGTGTATAAAGAAACGCCCATTGGATCACGCATTTCTTCTCCTTCAAAAACCGGAATTCCGCCATTATCGATTGGTTTTAAATCAGGTAAACTAAAAACTCTTATTTTGTTGCTTTCGCGTTCTGTAGTAACGGCAACATCAACCTTTTTTCCGTAGATAATCAATCCGTAAGCGATATCAACATTGTTTGGGCGTTTTAACGGAATGGATTTTTTAAGTATTTTTCCTTTCAAATCAAAAGCATACAAACCGCCGTCTGTGTCCTTATCTGTTCCAACAATAATACTTTTTGAAGCATCAGTTGGATGAATCCAGATCGATGGATCATCTGTGTCGTGAGGCAAAGCTTCTGTAACGGCTGTAGGTTTTACTGCATTTGCAGCAACGGGAGCTAATTTATCATCTTTACAAGCCGTAAATAAAAGGCCTGAAAATAGAAGAGCAAGTGTAAGTTTATTTTTCATTGAATTTTCATTTAAATAAAACTAGACAAAACCGTTCTGTTCTGTCTAATTTAAGAATTTTATAATTTGCAATTACAAGTCAAACTTCAAACCTAAATTATAACGGGCTTGGTAATATTCTACTTGTTTGGTGTGATTCTCAACTCCCTGATAGTAACGCAGTGGCTGGTTTGTTAAATTGTTGGCTTCAGCGAAAACACGAAGTTTTGGTGTGATTTTATACGAAGCATTTGCGTCTAAGAAAAATTGTTTGTCATAGTAACTGTCGTTGTATGATTCTGAACCTAACTCATCTAAATAATCAGATGCGAAATTGGTAGAAATTCTGGCTGAGAAACGTTTGTTTTCCCAAGACAATGAACCATTAAACATATGTGGCGTAGTTCCCGGAAGGCTGATGTCGTTTCTTTCATTTCCATCTTCATCAGCAATTCCTTTTGCTTTAGATTTCGTATAAGTGTAATTCAAATACACATTAAATCCTTTCAAAAATTTCCCTGGCAAGAAATCTAACTGACGCTGAAACGCTACTTCAAAACCATATACATCTACATTATCTCCGTTTCTGGATTGTACAAACTCCCAGTTTTCACCCGTCGGAATCGGATTGATTTGATTTGGAAAATCAGCAGCAAATTTCTCTGTAGTATATTGATTATCGCTGTAGTTGTAAATGAAATCGTTTAATTTTTTATAAAAAACACCTCCTGATATTAATCCAACCGACTTGAAATAGTTTTCTACCATAAAATCATAATTGTATGAATAGGTAACATCAAGGTTTGGATTTCCTGCTGTAATTGCCATATCTGAAGCAATATTGTTTACATAAGGAGCCAGAGCATAATAATTTGGTCGCGCTAAAGCTGTTGTTGCAGCCAATCTTAAAACTAAATCTTTTGTGGCATTGTATTGAAAAGAAATACTTGGCAATAAATTAGTGTATGAATTCGTGGTGTTGATTTCACTTTCTAATTCTTCTTCATCCAATACACGGTTTCCTGTGTAATCAATATGTGTATTTTCTAAACGGAAACCTAAAACCATTGAAAGTTTATCGTTAAAATCCTGATCCCATCTGATGTAAGCGGCATAAATATTTTCTTTAGCATTATAATTTACCGCTAAATATTCTGAAGGATCTGATTCTTTGTCAAATAAAGAAGCGTTATTCAAATCCAGATTACCCAAAAAGCTGGCAGAAGCAAAAGTTCCCGGAACATATTTACTTCCCGGATTGAAGTTTTTACCATCAAAATAACTGGTTGGAATTTCAGATAATAAATCCATTCCATCATTGATTGGCTCATAAGAAAAGAACGTATTGTTTCTTTCTTTCTCTTTCATTCTTAAACGAAGTCCGGTTCTGATTCTTCCTTTTTCAGAAGAAATTACAGAAAATGGAAAACGGATATTGATTTTAGCTCCAAATTCACTTTCACTCGTTTCATCTGTATTTTCAGAAGCCGAATCAAATTCTAATTCATCAAGTGATTCCCCTACACTTGTAACCAAAGGAAATCTGTTTTCAGAAAAATCCTGATTGATTCCTAATCCTTCCTGACGGTATTCAATATAACGCTCGCCCGGACGGTATTCTCTTGCTTTTGCATAATTTGCAGACCAGTCCAGATCTAATTTTGAGTTGATTAAATGCTCTCCGCGTAACGAATAATTTTGAACTCTTTGATCTTCTAATCTTCTGTTTTTATTACGATTATTATCAACGCCACCTTTAGTTTCACGTTTTACACGGCCTTCGAAACCAGTAATTTCTTCACCATTGTAGATGGCTTCGATATCATCATAAGTGGTTCTGAAACGGTTTTCTCGATCATCTCTCCAATTGTAGATTGCATTAGCGAAAATGTTGTTGTTCTCATCAAATTTATAATCTAAAGCAATAGATCCGCTACGGCGAATACGCTGTACATCATACTTTCTAATTTCTGATGCCTGTACAAATTCATTTCCGAAATCATCTTTTACCCATTCGTTTTCGATGTTGTCAGATCCGTAATCTACATTATTATAAGAACCGCTGAAAACAAATCCCAATTTATTGTTTAAGAAACGATTTCCGTAAACTAATCCCGCTGTGTAAGAAGCATGCTCACGAATTGGCAGATAACCTCCGGCCAGTGTTGCAGAGATTCTCTCCCCATTTGGAGTTGCTCTGGTCACTAAATTCACCGAACCTCCAATTGCATCAGCATCCATGTCTGAAGTCAGGGTCTTATTTACTTCGATAGTCGAAATCATATCAGAAGGAATCAAATCCATCTGAACATTTCTGTTGTCTCCTTCTGCTGATGGAATTCGGTCTCCATTTAAAGTTACAGAGTTCAATGACGGAGCCAAACCTCTAATGATAATGTTACGCGCTTCACCCTGATCATTTTGCATCGTAATACCCGGAACACGTTTTAAAGCGTCACCCACATTGGCATCCGGAAAACGGCCAACCTGATCTGATGAAATTACGTTTCCGATATTTTTACTGTTTTTTTGCTGATTTAGTGCTTTTGCCTGACCTTTTAAAATGTCTCCCACAATAACCTCATCCAATTCTGTTCCAGAAGCTTTAAGAGCAAAATCGACAACGTTATTTTTGCCTTGCTCTACTGTGATTTCCTGAGTGATAGCAGTATATCCTATATATTTTACAGTTACCTGATACGTTCCAATATTAATATTAAGCAATTCAAATCGGCCATTATAGTCAGATACGGTATATTTATTTTCACCTAAAATTTGAATCATGGCTCCCGGTAAAGGAAGTTTATCATCGGCGTCTAATACCTTTCCTGATATTATTGCTTTTTGAGCGTAACCAGATACCGTTAATAAAAAGAGCATTGCTACTAAATAAAAATTTTTCATTTTGTTTTTGGTTTGATTTTGGTGCGAAACTAAAACCTTTGTGTTATTAAACTCCTTAAAAAAAATTAACATACTGTTATGATTCGTCTTGTAAACAGAATTGGATTAATGTTTAAATAACATTTAAAGAGACAAATAATTGATTCACAACTAAAAACAAATCAACTAATTACATCAGAATTAAATTTTTGGCGTTAAATTTGCCTTATCAATCAATCAAAAATCATCAATCATGTTAAAACAATTTTTTATCCTTTGTTCCGGAGCGGATAAGGATCTTCTCGAAGGCTGTTCAGAAGGCGAACAAACCAAGTATGTTGGTATTGGCGCCACTGTTTTTTTTACTGCGGTTATGGCTTTTCTGGCCAGTGCTTATGCGCTTTTTACTGTTTTTGACTCTATTTATCCTGCCATAATTTTTGGATTTGTATGGAGTTTGCTCATCTTTAATTTAGACCGTTTTATTGTTTCGACAATTAAAAAAAGAGATCGTTTTATGGATGAATTTCTACAGGCGACTCCCAGGATTATACTGGCCATTATTATTGCAATCGTAATTTCAAAGCCTTTGGAAATCAAAATTTTCGAAAAAGAAATCAACACAGTCTTATTGAAAGAAAAAAACGAAATGGAATTGGCGAATAAAAAACAAATTGGCACTTATTTTAAATCGGATTTAGATAAAAATAAGGCTGAGATTGCTGCTTTAAAAGCTGATATTTTAAAGAAAGAAAAAGAAGTAAATGATTTATATTCAACTTATATTACTGAAGCAGAAGGAACTTCGGGAACTAAAAAATTAGGAAAAGGACCCGTTTATAAAGAAAAGCGTGAAAAGCATGATGCTTCTTTACAAGAATTCGCAACTTTAAAGGCGGCAAATGAAGCTAAAATTGCTGAGAAAGAAAACGCAGGCAAACAACTTCAGACCGATTTAGATAAAAAAATATCTCAAACTCAGCCTATCATTGAAGGTTTTGATGGTTTGATGGCACGTATCAATGCGTTGAACAAATTGCCCTGGCTTCCATCATTCTTTATTATGTTGTTGTTTTTAGCAATTGAAACTTCTCCAATTATTGCCAAATTGCTGGCCCCAAAAGGCGAATTCGATTTTAAACAGGAAGAAGCCGAAACAGCTATGAAAGCTACTTTGACACAAAATAAATACCAGCGTGAACTCTTGATAAAAACAAGCGCGTCAATGCATGATAAAGTATATGCTGATATTGCAGAGGATAAGAATCTTTACGATTTACAGCGAAAAAATGCATCTGAACTGCTGGAACTTCAGTCTAATAATTTTGTCGAAAAACAAAAAAACACTTTTTAGAAATACAACTGATAAAACAAAAAAAGCCCAATTCAGGGCTTTTTTTGTAATTACTAAGTTTAAATTATAAAAGGATCTATTACGGCAAACACATCAATGAACTCCCATAATATAAAATGTAGTTTTGTGAAAATATTGATTTTCCTAAAACTTATGGGTGTAAAACCATAAAATAATTTGAAAGCGGCTGAAAAATGAGATACATCCTTATACCCACATTTATAGGCTACTTCACCAACATTTGAGCCATTATCCTTAAATAATTTTTTGGCATGTTCCATTCTGAGTTTGGTCACATAGCTTTTTATTGTAGTTGAAAAACAAGCCTTAAATCCCTTTTTCAGTTTAAACTCATTCAGCGAAATTAATCTTGAAAGCTCTGACAGGGTTGGGGCATTTGTAAAATTTTCTTCCAGGATTTTTTTGGCTTCCAGCAGTTTTTTAAAATCCTTTTCATCAACAGCAGTTTTGTTTTGAGTTTCTTTTAATGATTCCAGCTGTAAAATTAAAAGTTCTCTTATTTTGGCTTCCAGATACATTTTCTTCATAGAACCCTCGTATTTACAATTTTTTATTTCATGAATCACCCAGTGAATGCCAGCATTGAAAGGAAGGTATTTAGGGGTTATATAGCCGGATTTTTTTTGTACAATGTTTTTTGAGAATTTTTCGTGAACCGTCCAGTCTTCGTTAATTAATTCAGAATAAAAATCGGGAGACAGAATAATAGAAAGGTAATTTATTTCTTCGTGAGCGGGAATTTTAAATGTTGCATTTAGTTTCGAGGTGTATAGGATGTTATGTGTGTTTTCTGTAGTGAATTTTTCACTCTCTACATTTTCAATAGCTGCTTCCACATTATTGCAGCAAATAAAATTCAGTACTACAGATTCACCTGTCATTTCTGTCATGATCCTTTTGACAGTCGAAAAACACATTTTAATATCAATAATCAAAATGGCATCAGAAATCAGATTTATGCTTGTAATTTCTCCTAAATGTTCATTTTTTATGCTGATTCTTTCTTCAGTAAAATGACTCTTTTGACTGGTAGCGTCTGCTTTTATGTTTATAAATGGCTCTTCCTGCCCTAAAATAGTAGATTTAAATTTCAAAATAATAATCCGTTTTTACAAAGTAATAATCCGTTTTTCCCTATTTATTTTATGCCCTGCACGAGTATTTTTGCAGCAAATTTATTTATAATAAGTCTAATTAAGGATAAATTTCTGTTAAAAAATTAACTAAAATTTCATGAATAACAAATATATCTTTTCCTTTCTATTCATTTTAATGTTTCTCTCTGTTTTTTCACAAGAGAATGTGATTAAGAAAAAGGATAATAAAACGGAAAAAGCAGATAATAAAGATGCAGGTGTGGAAGCCTTGGAGAATGTAGAAGTTCAGGGAAAATCTAAAAAGCAAAAAATAGAAACGCAAGGTTTTGCCGTTAATGTAATAGAAACTAAAGAAGCATCTCTACGAAATATTCAAACTAACGAATTATTAAATCAAAGTGCCGGTGTAAGAGTGCGCCAGGCAGGTGGTTTAGGGTCGTTTGTTGAATATAACCTGAATGGAATGGCGGGTAGTTCTATAGGAATCTTTATTGATGGAATAGATATTAGTACTTATGGCTCGTCTTTTAATTTAAATACTATTCCACCAGCATTGATAGAACGAATTGAAGTTTATAAAGGTGTTTTGCCAACACATTTATCTGGTGATTTCCTTGGAGGCGCCATTAATGTAATTCTTAAAAAAGGTGGATTGAAAAACAACTTGAATGTTTCAACTTCTTATGGCTCATTCAATACGGTACAATCAGACATTAGCGGAATGTATCGGGATGAGAAAACAGGTTTCACTGCAAAAGGGTCCGGTTTTTTTAGTTATTCAGATAATAATTATGAAGTATGGGGGAAATTTGTAAAAAACAAACAGCCAAACGGTAGAGAAGAAAGAGTTAGGGCAAAACGCTTTAACGATGCTTTTCGTTCCTATGGTTCTCGTTTTGAACTGGGATATACAGATGTAAAATGGGCAAATAATTTTATGATTGGTTATACAGGTTCTGAAGCATACAAAGAAGTGCAACACGGTCAATATATGGCAACCCCATACAAAGGAAGGTTTACAGAATCAGAATCAAACATATTAACGTTAAATTACAATAAGAAAAACCTTTTTACCAAAGGATTAGAGTTCACTCTTAATGGTGTACACAGCAACAGAACGCAGTATATTCAGGATACTGTAAAATGGGCTTACAACTGGTATAATGAAAAGGTTCTTGATTTATATGGAAAACCTATACTAACTCAAAGTGGAGCACAACAAGGAAGGCCAACAATGAGTACTATTGATCGAAAAATAACCAATATTCGATCTGATTTGCAATATCGAATTGCGACCAATCATAAATTAGAATTTAACCATCTATTTTATATTGCGGACAGAGAAGATTATGACGCTTTGCTAACAATTCTTGAAAACAATTATCAGGCAACAAGTAATATTACAAAAAATGTATTTTCATTGGGTTATGAAATGCAGGCTTTCAATTCCCGTTTAAAAGCCAACTTTTTCGGTAAATATTATAGCCAGAAAGTAGAAAGAATAGACCCAAAAGCACAAGTGCTAAACGGGCAGAATGTAAGAGTGGAGCAAATTACTAATGACACCAGAACAACAACTGGATATGGTATTGCAACTTCTTATGCTGTTACCCCAAATTTATTCATTATTGCTTCGGCAGAGCAGGCGGTAAGAATGCCTTCAGAATCACAAGTTTTTGGCGACCAGGGCGAAAATTTAGTTGGAAACCCTAATCTTAGACCCGAAATCAGTAATAATTTCAATTTAGGATTTCGTCTCGATTCATATAAAATAAATGACCACCGTATTTCATTTTCTGCAACGGGATTTATAAGAGATACAAAAGACAAAATTGTGGCTTTATCGAATGACAGACCAGTAAATAATATCGAAACTTTTCCCTTTGAAAATCTCGCCGCCAGTCAGGCTATTGGATTTGAAGCAGAAATGAATTATGGCTTTAAAAATCTAGATATTAGATTTAATCTTTCAAAATTTAATTCTCTTTTCAAGAGTAAATTTAATGGCGAAAAGATCAGTAACAGATATAATGTACAGATACCTAACGAACCTTTCTTTACTGCCAATGGTAATGTTCAGTACACGTTAAAAAACCTTTTTCAGGAAAAAGCTATTCTAAACTTATTTTATTATTGCGGATATGTAGCACCCTATAATACCATTTGGGTAGAATCAGACAATTATATGACTCCTACTCAATTTATACAAGATTTAGGTTTGAGCTATATATTTCCAGGCAAAAAAATCATACTGAGTTTTGATGCTAAAAACATATTCAACCGAGAGGCCTATGACAACTTTGCCGCACAAAAACCTGGCAGAGCATTTTATCTAAAATTAAACTATACTATTAATAATTTTTAAATAATACAATATGAAAACTCAAATTTCAAAATTTTTTATGAGCACTGCTGTATTAGCAGGACTCGCTTTAACCAGTTGCAGCAGTGACAATAATAATGATGGTGGATATGAGCCAGATTTAGGAAACAGTAGTCGCTGGATTACTGTAGCTGGTGCGTTGATGGGAACTAATCCAGGAGATGGAAATGGAGGTACTATGGTATATGCAGTTAGTGTAGATGATGCTAAAAACCCTGAAAAGTCAATTAATGCTTATGATGATGGTTTTCATGTGAAATCACAAAGAACAGCACGTTTGCAATCATCAGAAGATGGAGCCACCCTATTTAACATTGCTTATACAGGTCCTGACGGAGGTGAATTTTCAAGATATGCTGTAGGTGGAGGAAAAAAAATGGTACAATCAGATGTTACTGTAAACATCTCTGATTATGCTACAACATCTCCAAGATGGGTAAAATTATTTGACGGTGACAAAACAGGTGTTGCAGTAAATCTTTCGGGTGTTAAAGTAACAACTGAAGATGATGGAAAAACATACAAGCATTCAAGAGGTAGAGCAACTGTATTGGCTTTACATCTACAAGACGTTTTAATTAATGGTTACAAACAATACGAGCTTCCTTTATCTTTATCTGAAGAAGCTTTGGGACATTATATTTCTCGTTTAGATGGCCCTGTATTGAATAAAGCAGGTAACAAATTAATCATTGGAGTTGCAAAAGGGAAGCATGATCCTGCAACTGGAGCAGCTCACCCAGCAGGTACAACTTTTACAAAAATTTCCGCGAAATCACTTGTGGTAGATTATCCTTCATTAGAAAACCCTACAATAATCTCTTCCACGCTTAGTGATGGAAATACAAATGGTTACCGTAGTTTTAATAACTTCTTGGCAGAAGACGGAAACATCTATCAGGCCACTCAAAATGATACAAATGGTTCACGTTTCTTAAAAATTAATCAAAACAATCAGTATGACAACTCTTATGATTTTAGTTTAGATACAGCATTGGGCGTTATAGGTACTTACATAGACGCATGGAGATATGCTGGTGACGGAATTGCTTATGTGCTTTATACACATGCAAACGCTAACAACCAAGGATTTGTTGCCCGCGTAGATTTGAACAATAAAAAAGCTGAACTTGTAACCGGAATTCCTTATGACGCAGATCTTGATTTTGGTCAATATCAAGGATTTGTAGTGAATGGAGATGAGGTTTTCATTGCTATTACTCCTGTAGGGAAAGATGGTAACATCTACATTGTCAACAGTAAAACAAATGTTGTTACTAAAGGTGCTAAATTAATCAACAAACCGGGAAATCATTATATTGGTGTGTTTTAACTAATTCTTTTTTATAGCAAAAGCCGAAAGGAGTTATACTTCTTTCGGCTTTTTATTTAAGAATAAGTTTTCATTTAGAATCTTCATGAAAATACAAAAAACCCTAATTCATCTTGATGAATTAGGGTTTTTTGTATTATTCTGGATTCTTTCCATTAAACGTTCTTCAAATTGATAATTTCCTGATCCGTCAAAAAGCGCCAGTTGCCTCTTGGTAAATTCTTTTTGGTCAAACCTGCAAAAGATACACGGTCAATACGTAAAACATCATAGTCAAAGTTTTCGAAAATAGCGCGAACCACTTTTACATTCGATGAACGTAATTTAAGGCCCACTTCGCTTTTTGCTTCTTTTTCGATATAACTGATTTCTTCAACAAAAACACGGTGTCCATCTAAAACCAAACCTTTGCTGATTTTTTCCAAATCCTCAAATTTCAAATTTTTATCCAATGAAACCTGATAAATTTTAGACGATTTCTGACTTGGTAAAGTAAACTTACGAATCATATCCGTATCGTTGGTAAACAGCAACAAGCCGGTTGTGTTTTTGTCCATTCTGCCAATCGGAGCAATTTTTGCCGTTGTAGAGCCACGAACCAATTCCAAAACATTACGGTATTCCTGACCTTCGTCAAGAGCCGTTGTAAAGTTTTTAGGTTTGTTCAGTAAGATGTATTCTTTCTTTTCGGGAGTCAAAACAACTCCGTCGAAGTTAACCACATCTGTAAGTTTTACTAAATAACCCATTTCGGTAACCGGAACACCGTTCACTTTCACGTTTCCGGACTGAATGTATATATCGGCATCACGACGCGAGCAAACTCCCGAATTCGAGATGAATTTGTTCAGACGAATTTCGTCTGCTGCTTTTTGTCTTTTCGGAGCCTGATTCTGTTTTTTAAGTTTTTCTGCTTTCTCTTCTTCCGCTGCCTTAACAGCTGGCTTCACTTTTTTCGGCCCTTGAGCACGCTTTGCCATAGGAGGTTTTGGCTTGCTTGAGTTTGATCTGGAGCTATTTGGTCTCGATCCGCCTCTTTTATTATTGCCTTCCTTATTATTCATAAATTCTGTAATTTGTGCAAAGATAGTTTATTCTTGCTAAATAATCTTAAGTTCAATGTTGTTAGATTAATAGCAGTAATTTTTAAAGTTTCAGGAGCCTCACAATTGGTTTTTTTTACAGGCATGTTTTCCCGCTTTTTGCTTCAATCTTTTATTTTTTAAAGAAAAAAATAAAAGGATTTCCGCACAATCGGGGCTAGGTTCAAACAGTTGGCTTTTTTTTAAACATTTTGAAAAGAAACTATTTCAGAGAGATTCACAAAGTTTACACGAAAATTCACAAAGCTTTTTAAAGAAAACTCTGTGTGTCTCTGCGGGAATTCTTAGTGAATCTCTGTGAAATAACCTTTTTAGAATCGAGAAATTAGAACTTTCCCATGCCACAAAACACTTGGATTAATCAAAACAATACAAAAAACACCCGAAACGATCAAAAACTTCAGCACATTATGGAGCAGTAAATATTGTTCTTTTGAATTAGATCTCCACAAGTACATCAGAAAAAACAACATGACAATAAAACAGCTATAAAAGTAAATATCCATATACCCTACATCATAAATGTTAATCAGGACATAAACCGGTAGTACAGTCAAAAAAGTTAAAGCGGTAATGATTTGTTTTGACACCGTTTCGTTATAAAGAATTGGAATAGTTTGATAATCATTCGCTAAATCACCTTTTAGGTTCTCTAGATCTTTTATCATTTCACGAATCAGCAATAATAAAAAAAGAAACATAGCATGTGATGAAATAATAGTAAAATGGCTTCTGTGGTTCTCTATTTCTTCAAATGAAATTTGGTTATAAAAATAAAACAAAATGGCAAAAAAAGGTAAAACAGCTAAAAGAGCAGCCATAAGATTTCCAATAATAGCATATTTTTTTATTTTATGAGAGTAAAACCAAAGAAGGAAAATATAACCCGAAAAGAATAAAAAAGCACGCCAGGAAACAAGTAACGCCATTAATGCACCGGTGAAATTAAGTACGAAATATACCGATAGCTTTGTTTTTTGGCTCACCAAACGATCCAGCATCGATTTATTGGGCCTGTTGATTAAATCTTTCTGGCTGTCGTAAAAATTATTGATGATATAACCGGAAGCAATTGTAATCGCCGAAGCAAAAACAATCAGAAATAAATTGAAATCAAGTAAAATGTCAAGTGCTCTTTTTTCAGGAGCCAATATAAAAATAGCTGATAAATATTGGGCTAAAACAATAATCGGAATGTTGTAACCTCTTACTACAGAGAACAGACTGACAATTTTCATTACTAAAAGTTTGTGCTGTCTGCTTAACATACGAGTTTAAAGTTTTAGAAAAGGTTTTTTTTAATTAGAATTGGTAAACAACTTCTAATTTATAATCTTTCAAGGAAACTTTAGCACGTTCTAAATCTTCAGTAAAACCCAGAATATAACCACCACCGCCGGAACCGCAAAGTTTTAAATAATAATCGTTTGTATCAATTCCGTTTTGCCAGATTCCGTGAAATTGCTCCGGAATCATTGGTTTGAAGTTATTCAGAACAACTTTAGAAAGTTTTTTGGTATTCGTAAACAATGATTTCATGTCGCCGTGCAAAAAGTTTTCTACACAAGCGTCTGTATGTTTTACGAATTGGTTTTTTAGCATGGCACGGAAACCTTTGTCTTTTAGGTTTTCCATAAAAATATTTACCATTGGAGCCGTTTCGCCTACAATTCCAGAATCTAATAAAAAGACAGCACCTTTTCCGTCAAAGCTTTGAGTGGGAATACCTGTTGCTTCAATATTATCTTTAGAATTTATTAAAATCGGAATACTCAAATAACTGTTTAAAGGATCTAAACCAGAACTTTTTCCGTGAAAAAAACTCTCCATCTGAGCAAATATATTTTTTAATTGTAACAGTTTTTCACGGGTTAAATTCTCTAAAACCGTTATTTTATGTGTAGCATATTTATCGTAAATAGCAGCGACCAAAGCACCACTGCTTCCTACTCCATATCCTTGCGGAATACTGGAGTCGAAATACATTCCGGTATCGACATCATTTTTTAAAGCAGTCAAATCAAAAGCAACCAAGTCAGGTTGTTCCGTTTGCAACGTTTCAAGATAAGCTGTAAAACGTTTTAAACTTGCATTAGATGCTATAGCTTCCGCCGAAGGATCTTCGTTTCGCTTCAAAGCACCATTGTAAAAATTATAAGGAATAGAAAGTCCTTTAGAATCACGAATAATTCCGTATTCTCCAAAGAGTAATATTTTTGAGTAAAATAATGGTCCCTTCATAATTGAAAATTAATAACTAACAATTGATAATTAATTATATGTTTTTAGAAGTTTTTATGATGCTCGTTAGCAATCTTAACAATTCTATTATTTTTGGTTTTATATTTGAAACTCTACATCAGACAGATATTTTGTTTCATACAGCAAATCTAACCAATATTCTGTTTCGTTTGCCTCTTTTAATGAAATAGATAATTTATGAATAAAATCAGCCTTACTTTGAGCATGTTCAGATTCTCTTACATTGGCACCAATCGAGGTTCCGGAACGCAAAACTTGTCTGGATAATACAAACTCTTTTTTCTCACTCAAAACTTTATAAAGATTAACAATGTCAATTGCAAAAGCAAAAGATTTTTCTTTGATAATGTTTTTCTTCTCCATAAAGTTAGTGATTAATTATCAATTATTAATCGACTTCCAGTGCCAATTTCATCGCAAATGTACTGACCATTTTGACAATAGCCAACTAATTCGTTCTTAATAAATTGTAATACTTTATCAGTCACATTTTTTGGATATAAAACGTGCACATTAGCCCCGGCATCAAGAGTAAAACAAACCGGAATTTGGGTTTTATTTCTAAATTTCCAAATAGCATTTATAATCTGCAAAGTATTTGGTTTCATTAAAATAAAGTATGGCATTGAAGTCATCATCATGGCGTGCAGAGTCAAGGCTTCGCTTTCGACAATTTTAATGAATTCTTGCAGATTTCCATTTTCAAAAATTGTAATCAATTTATCCAGATTTTCATGTGCCTGAGCAAAACGTCTTTCAGCATACGGATGATTGTGCATCAAATCATGACCAACCGTACTTGAAACCTGCTTTTCTCCCTTATCAACTAATAAAATGGTATCCTGAAAATTCACGAAATTTTCATGAATCGTATATGGAAATTCCACACCAAATAAATCTGTACTTCGTTTTATATTCTTCTGATTTCCCCAAACTACAACATTTCCTTTCACACTTCTGCAGGCACTTCCAGATCCTAAACGGGCTAAAAACGATGCTTTTTGATAAAAATAGTCATCAGTCATTTCAGGATTTAATTCTTTTTCCAAACTCATGAAATTCATTGCCAAAGCCGCCATTCCCGAAGCCGAAGAAGCGATTCCTGAACTATGTGGAAAAGTATTCTGGGTATCAATCGTAAAATGATACTCTTTTAAAAAAGGCAGATACAGTTCAATTCGTTCTAAAAACTTCTGAATTTTCGGCTTGAAATCTTCCTTTGGTTTTCCTTCAAAAAGCAAATCGAAAGAAAAAGAACCTGAATTTTCTCTTTTTTCAAAACCTAATTTAGTAATCGTTTTGCAATTATTTAGCGTAAAACTTACCGAAGGATTAGCCGGAATTTGATTGTCTTTTTTTCCCCAATATTTGACTAATGCAATATTGCTGGGAGCGCTCCATTCGAAATTTCCGTTTTCTACGATTGAAGTATATTTTTTAGGAATAAAATCAGTTGCTGTAAACATGAATTATAAATTTTGGCAAAGATAGTTTTTTCACCATATAAGTTTATATAAGAAAAGTTAAGTTGTGTTTGCTAAATGAACTTGTGTGACTTATATGGTTTAAACTTGCTTTTTGACTATTTTTGAATAAAATTTAGATAAAATGAACAAAATAACCCGAATAGCAATAGCCATAATCGTTTGTTTAGCCGTTGGATATTCTTCTTCTACTGTTACAGAGGAAGGAGTAGAAACATGGTATCCTACTATTATAAAACCCGCTTTTAATCCTCCCAATTGGGTTTTTATGCCGGTTTGGACCTTGCTTTTTATTTTAATGGGGATTGCTGCGGGATTGGTTTGGGATAATATAAAGGAACAAAATGCAGCAGTTAAAAAAGCCTTGGGTTTCTTTTTGATACAATTAGCCTTAAATGCAATTTGGTCGTATTTATTCTTCGGATTAAAAAATCCTATGCTGGCTTTAATCGAAATTTCCCTTTTATGGCTGATGATTTATGAAACCTATTTAAAATTCATTAAAATCAATAAAACTGCCGGATATCTTTTAATTCCTTATATGGCTTGGGTTGGATTTGCAGCAATTTTGAATGCCAGTATCTGGTGGCTGAATAAGTAAATTTGTATCGATTTTATTAATTTCTAATATCAGTCCCCAGCTTCTTAAACTCTTCATTTTTTACATACAAAAAATCCATTGTAGCCAAAATGTTAGGATGTTCTAAAAGCATTTTAGATTTTGGATCAGCATCGCAAAATTCAATAAAAAGTTCTTTTTCCTCAGTTTTTAATTTTAAATCTTTAGTGAAAAAAGTATCGGAAACTGTTTTGGCCATGAGTGTTTTAAAATCAATTTGAGGAATTTTCTTTTTGGGCTCTTCCTTCTCTTTTTTCAATAAACTAAAAATTCCTTTTCCAATTGCGATAAAGTCTATTCCATTTGTGATAGTTCCATCGTAAACACCGGTATATTTTTGCAAAGACCGGCTTTGTTTTGTTAATTTTATTTCATCAATATCTTGTTGAGAAGTTTTTACTTTTTCAAATTTTATTTTAGTGATAACAACTTCCCGTAACTCTTCCGGCTTTAGAATCATATTGATAGCCAGATTATTAGTTTCCATATTTTCTTTGGTAACTCTTAATCGGCTAAAAAAATAATCCTTAGCAAAAAATAATAAGCTATCTTTCACATTGACAGAAATCGAAAATTCTCCTAAATCGTTTGTAACTGAACTGGTTTTAGCTGTTTTGTTTATGACTTCAACACCTTTAAGAACAGCATTTTGAGAAAGAACTTTTCCATGAAGTAATTTTTCTGTTTGAGAAATGCTTAACTGATACGTAAAAAAAGAAATTGTGGTAAGTAATTTTACTCTCATAAATGGTTGATTTGCTGAGAGTAAAATTATTATTTTTGTCTTAATGAAAACTTACTAAATCTGTAAATTCTTGTTAATTCCTTTTTTTGTAGTCGCCCTTTAAAAAAAAGATTTACGGCTTATAATACGTTAATCAACTCCGTAGGATTATGTAGTACCAATTTTGCACCGCTGGCTTTCAACTCTTCCTCTGTTCTGTAACCCCAAGTTACTCCAACAGGAAACATATTAGCATTAACTGCTGTTTGCATATCAATATCAGAATCTCCTACGAAAATAACTTCCTCGGGTTTTAAATTCCAATTTTTGCTTATTTCCAGCGCTTTAGACGGATTTGGTTTTTTAAGGGATTCAACACTCAAACCAACAGCAGTATTAAAATAATCAGGAAATATTTCTGTTGCTATTTTTTTAGTAAGTTCATCTGCTTTATTAGAGAAAACGGCCACTTTGATATTTCGGGTAGCCAAAGTGTCTAATAATTCGATAATCCCTTCATATGGTTTTGTTTTTAGCGTGCAGGATTCACTATATCCTTTTACCATTCTTTCGAGACAGATTTCAATTTGCTCATCACTATTATTTGATGCAGGCAATGCTTTGGAAACAGTATTACGTAGGCCGCTGCCGATGAAATATTGAAAAACATCATATGAATGAGTAGGGTAATTAAGACCCTGAAGAACCTTGTTCATCGAATCTGCAATATCCTCTAATGAGTTTACTAACGTTCCGTCTAAGTCAAAAATGATTCCTTTGTATTTCATCTCACCTGTTTAAATTATTTGAATATTATATATTCTTTAAAGTGTCTTATTTTTGTTTTAAGTTTTTCACAACTACTGTTACAATTTTGATAAACTCCAATGCAATTACGTTCAATTTTGGCTTCTGAAAAAATATTTTGTGAATTTATTTAAACAAAATAGATTATTAAAAAAACACAACTCTAATATCTTCTATAATTATTTATTTGTGTTATTTATAAAAAAATATGCTTTTTTTGTTAAATTTACGCAGTAAAAACTCTAAAATTATGAAAATCAAATCACTTCAATTTAAATGTTCACTTTTGCTTGCTTTCTTGTTAATGATTGTGTCATGTGATAAAAAAGAAAGATTAAATTCTGGTGTTATCTTAAAAAACATGGACACATTAGTTAAACCAGGAGATAACTTTGACGCTTATGTTAATGGTAATTGGACAAAAAACAATAAGATTCCAGCAGATAAGGCAAGCATTGGAGTTGGTCAGATTATAGATGACAAAGCACAAGAAGATGTAAAAGCAATTATCGAAAATTCTTCGAAAGGAAATTTTGCTAATGGTTCTGATGAACAAAAAATAGGAGACTTTTATGAGGCTTTTATGAATGTTAAAACCAGAAATGAAAAAGGAATTAATCCTCTGCTTTCTGAATTCAAAAAAATAAATGCAATTGCTAATTATTCTGATTTGGCTAAATATTTTGGGATTGCTAATAAATATGGAAATAACATCCCTTTTCAAATGGGTGTCATAGAAGACTTTAAAGATCCTACTAAATATATGCTTTACACATGGCAGGGCGGACTTGGATTGCCTGATAGAGAATATTATTTTCTTGAAGATTCCAAATCAAAAGAAATTCGTTCGAAATATGTAATTCATATCGCTAAAATGCTTCAACTTGCTAAAGTTGAAAATCCAACTAAACTTGCTTCACAAATTATGGCTTTGGAAACCCTAATGGCTTCAAATCACATGAAAAAAGAGTTAACTCGTGATTATGGAAAACTATATAACAAGTATGCTATAAAAGATTTGAATAAACTTATGCCTGATTTTGACTGGGATTCTATGTTAAAAAGTGCTGGAATTTTCAATCAAAAAAATATTACAATTACTCAGGTTGAATACATCAAATCACTGAACACGATCATAAAAAAAACGCCTTTAGAAACATGGAAAAACTATTTAAAATGGAGTACCATAAATGGAGCCGCGTCATCATTAAGCACCGCTCTACAGGATGAAAACTTTGAGTTCTATGGCAAAGTTATGTATGGTATCGAAAAGCAAAAGCCATTATGGAGACGAGGTGTTCAGGCTGTTAACAACAACCTTGGCGAAATAGTAGGCAAAGTGTATGTCGAAAAACATTTTTCATCAGAATCTAAAGAGCACGTCACTATTCTAGTTAAGAATCTGCTTAAAGCTTATGAAGAAAGTATCAAAAAGCTGGATTGGATGACTCCTGAAACTAAAAAACAAGCTTTAGAAAAAGTTTCTAAGTTTACTGTAAAAGTTGGATATCCTGATAAATGGAGAGATTATTCAAAATTAAAAGTCATTAAAGGAGATCTTTACGGCAATATACAAAGAGCAACCGAATTTGAATACAACAGGCAAATTAATAAACTGGGAAAACCTGTAGACAGAACAGAATGGGGAATGACTCCACAGACTGTAAATGCATATTACAATCCTACTCAAAATGAAATTGTTTTTCCAGCTGCAATTTTACAAGCCCCTTTCTTTGATTCAAATGTAGAAGATGCTGTTAATTACGGAGGAATTGGAGCTGTAATCGGACACGAAATAGGACATGGTTTTGATGATCAGGGAAGCTCTTTTGATGGTGACGGTTTGTTGCGAAATTGGTGGACAGCAAAAGATTTAGCTGCTTTTAAATTACGTACAAAAGCTTTAGTCGCACAATACAACGAATTCAAAGTTTTTCCTGATTTAAATGTTAACGGAGAATTTACTCAGGGTGAAAATATTGGAGATTTAGGAGGCTTATCAATTGCATTAAAAGCTTATAAAAGAAGTCTTAATGGAAAAGCTTCTCCAGTTTTAGATGGTTTTACAGGAGAACAAAGGTTATTTATAGGATGGGCACAAAGCTGGTTACATAAAGATAGGGAAGAAACTTTAAGAAATCAAATAGCTAGTGATCCACATTCACCACCAAAATTTAGAGTGAATGGTGTCGTGAGAAATATTCCGGAGTTTTATGAAGCGTTTAATGTAAAACCAACAGATTCATTATATCTGGCTCCTGAAAAAAGAGTTAGAATCTGGTAATTGAAAAATATTTTTTGTCATAATAAAGGGGATACCTCTGTACAAAACAGCAGAAGTATCCCTTTATTATTAAGCTTTATTTCTAAATATTACAAAGCATTCGCAACAATAAACCCGCTTGTCCAGGCATTCTGAAAATTGAAACCTCCTGTAATCGCATCGATATTTACAATTTCGCCTGCAAAATAAAGATTTTGGTGCAGTTTGCTTTCCATTGTTTTAAAGTTGATTTCTTTTAGATCAATTCCTCCTGCTGTAACGAATTCTTCCTTAAAAGTGCTTTTTCCGTTTACCTGAAACGTCGCTTTTGTGAGTTGTAAAGCTAAATTCTGTAATTGATTTTTGGATAAATCAGCCCATTTGGTTTCTGCTTCAATTTGTGAAGCCAAAACAAGACTTTCCCACAAACGATTCGGAAAATCAAAAGGTGATTTTTTTGAAACGGCTTTTTTGGCGTGTTCCTGTTTTAAGTCTTTTAGGATTTTTTCTGCATCTTCTGTGTCAACATCATTCAGCCAATTTACAAAAATGGTGAATTGATAATTTTTATCGAATAAAGTTCTCGCCCCCCAAGCCGAAAGTTTTAAAATTGCAGGCCCGCTCATTCCCCAATGTGTTATCAATAATGGTCCGGTTGATTCTAGTTTGGTATCTTTTACGTTAACGGTAACCTGAGCTGCAACTCCCGGTAATTCTTTTATACGTGGATCTTTGATGTTGAAAGTAAATAGCGAAGGAACCGGGCTCACAATAGCGTGTCCTTTCTCTTGAAGCATTTCCCAGATTTTAGGATTGCTTCCTGTCGCCATTACTAATTTTTCAGAAATAAATTTATCGTTTTGAGTATCAATTTTCCAATGATTTTCGGCTTTATAAATTGATTGTACGCTTTGTCCTGTCAATACTTTTATGCCTAATTTTTCTGTTGCTTTTAAAAAACAATCGATAATGGTTTGTGAGGAATTCGAAACTGGAAACATTCTTCCGTCATCTTCAATTTTTAATTCGACCCCATGTTTTTCGAACCATTCAATTGTGTCACCGGAACAAAACTGATGAAAAGGACCCCGAAGTTCTTTTTCGCCACGCGGATAAAATTTAACCAGTTCATTCGGTTCAAAACAGGCGTGCGTTACGTTGCACCTTCCGCCACCGGAAACACGTACTTTAGAAAGCACTTCTTTTCCTCTTTCTAAAATGGCAATTTTGAGTTTAGGATTTTTCTCTGCAATATTTATCGCTGTAAAAAATCCTGCAGCACCACCGCCAACAATTAGTATGTCGAAATTTTGACTCATATCTTATCTGGATTATCAGAGATAATTCCGTTTACATTATAACTTTTTACCTTTTGAATATCTTGTTCGGTGTTTACCGTCCAAGGAAAAACCAGAAATCCTTTTTCCTGAATTTGACGAACATTTTCCTTATCCAATAATTGAAAATCAGGATGAATCGCTTTTGCTTTTATTGATTCGGCGAAAGCCAAAGCAGTATCAAGATTCTCTTCGGTTAAAACACCAATCGGGATGTTTGGATTTAAATTTTGAACTTCTTTTAAAGCATTCCAGTCAAAACTTGAAATGATAAAATGTTCATAGTTCCAGCCTTTTTCGGTAATATATTTTTCAATTAAAGAAACGACATTCTTTGACGTGTCAGCATTTTTTAATTCGACGTTAACGAAACATTTTTTATCCACTAAATCAAAAACTTCATTTAAGGTAGGGATTTCATGTTTTTCAGCAATTAAAAATAGCTTTAATTCGGGTAAAGTAAATGTGTTTACAGCTCCTTTTCCGTTGGTCATTTTGTCGATGGTTTCATCGTGCATTACGATTATGTGTCCGTCAGCGCTCAGGTGAACGTCAAGTTCTATTCCGTCAGCATTTAAATCTATTGCTTTTTGGAAAGCTTGTAAAGTATTCTCTGGTTCGTACGCTTTGGCACCGCGATGTGCTATTTTTAGCATTTGTAATGAATTTAACTGCAAAGGTCGCAAAGTTTTATGCAAAGTACGGTAATCATTAATTAAAAAAATAATTGCCAAGATTAAAGGATTATAATGATTTTTAAATCTGGGTAATCTTTTAATCTATGGCTAAACTTTTGTGTTTCTGCTAAATGTTTACGTTGCGGAGACGCACTGCTGTGCGCCTCTACAATATAACGCATACACGTAGAGGCGCACAGCAGTGCGTCTAACATTGCAATTTGTTTTATTTCAATTCTAAAACCACAACCGATTTTGGTTCTAAAATAATTTCAGTAGCTAAATCAAATGTTTTTCCAGTCAGAACATCTTTTCCTGATGTATAGTTTTTGATGTTTTCTTTAAAATGATTGGTTTTTACAATTTGCTCTTTTGCATTATTATTAAAAACCACCATTACCGTTTTAGCTTCAGTGTATCTGAAATAAACGTAAGTGTTGTTTTCAGGAATATAATGTGTCATTTTACCGAAGTGAACCGCTTCGTTTGATTTTCTCCAGTTGAATAATTTGGATGTAAAATCGAAGTATTTTGCCTGTTCAGCTGTTCTTCCTTCTTTTGTGAAAGCATTGTTTTTATCACCATTCCAGCCACCCGGAAAATCCTGACGAATATCAGCATCACCTTTGCTTTTGTCTCCGCCCATTCCAATTTCGGAACCGTAATATACTTGTGGAATTCCGCGCACGGTTGCCAATAAGGTCATTGCCAGTTTGTATTTTTCGAAATCGTATTTAAACTTATCATTTATACGATCTGTATCATGATTTTCAGCAAAAACTAAAATGTTATTGGTATTTGGATACAGATAATCCATAGCAAAATTGTTATAGAATTTAATCATTCCGTTGTCCCAGGTCCCTTCGCTTTCATTAAATGCAGAAACTACCTGACTTTGAAGCGTAAAATCCATTACGCTTGGCAAATTCGAATTGTAGTTTTTGATCGCGCCAATTTTACTGTCTTTTTGCCAATAGGCTAAATTTGCCTGATTGTGCATCCAGATTTCGCCAACAATATTAAAGTTTGGATATTCATTGGTAACAGATTTTACCCAATTTGCCATTGCATCAGCATCAGAATAGTTATAAGTATCAACTCTAAATCCGTCAAGGTCTGCAAATTCAATCCA